>LUTY01001790.1 GCA_001640045.1 Candidatus Thiomargarita nelsonii
TGTTTGTCAATTCTGCTCCAGACAATTAAGATCATGCTGCGTTAATACCATAGTTGCCACAAACAGCGGCCAAACCGCCGGAATATCCTTGACCAACAGCCGCAAATCTCCATTCTCCTTTTTTCTTATAAATTTCCCCAAAAATCATAGCGGTTTCTGTGGAATAGTCTTCTGTCAGGTCAAAACGCACAATTTCTTGGTTGGTTTCATCATTTACGACACGGATGAAGGCATTGTTGACTTGACCAAAATTTTGTCCCTTGTTTTCGGCATCATGAATGGTTACAGCTATTGCGATCTTTTCAACATTTGAGGCTTCACTTTCCAGACGCATTAAATCAATCTTGATGATTTCGTCGTCTTCTTCTTCCCCACCACCACCAACTAGGTTGTCGCCCAGGTGTTCTACCGCACCGCCTTCATTGAGATTACTGTAGAAAATAAAATCATTGTCATTACGGACCTTGCCTGATGCCTTTAATAGAAAGGCAGAAGCATCCAAATCAAAATCAGCACCGTCGGTGGCACGTTCTTCCCATCCAAGACCAACATAAATTCGGCTCAGTCCCGGTGCTTCTCCAGTCAGGGATATACGGCCACCTTTACTCAGTGATACTGCCATTTTTATACTCCTAGTTACAAGTTAGTTGATAAACTATCCGCTCATTGTGGGCTTAT
>LUTY01001791.1 GCA_001640045.1 Candidatus Thiomargarita nelsonii
GCGTGTTAAAAATTGTTGATTGACCAGAATTTTGTTAGATTTAAATGCTTTGTTAGAGCATGTTGGGTTGAGACAGTTACCAACATTATCTGAATGGCAAAGCCCGTTTATATGGAGAAGATGGACATGGCAGCCGCCTTTTTTTGTAAATTCTGATTCAGACAATTTAATGACTAACTTTATCAGGAGAAATTTCCATTATGAAAACAACATATCTTCTCGCTGTTGATCGCTACATTGATAAGGACGGACCGGCAATAAGGCCCGCTGGTTTCGTGACACGCGATCTGGCACATTGGCATGGTGTGCCCCACACCACAGTTTTGCTTATGCCGGTTCGTTCTCTCGACAACGGCCAATTTGAGGTTTTAATTCATCGCCGACCAAAAAACAAGAAAGTAAGTCCCAACACCTGGGACACCTTCGGTGGCCATGTGGATATATTTATTCACGACGGCAAAGTCTTGCCGCCAGCAAACAAACTCAACAAGCGTAAGGTCTTCCGCAAAATGATCGATAAGACTGCCATTCGTGAAGCCAACGAAGAGATTAAGATTAAGATACCCGGTTTCAAATTTACTAAACGAAAAATTCGCAGATTTGGCGGTTACGGTGACTTTGAATACGGTGTGAATGTCCCCGGATCAAACAACGTGGAATACTCCACACTTTATGTTG
>LUTY01001792.1 GCA_001640045.1 Candidatus Thiomargarita nelsonii
GCAGACATAAAGGGTGGGAAAGATATGCAGTAGACATGATTATTCTCCTATTCATTTTTTCTCGTTCCCACGCTCTGCGTGGGAATGCCTGCCTCGACGCTCTGCGTCGTGTGGGCGGGAATGCTCTGGAAATTGTACACGACAGCGAAAATAACAAGTAGTCGCACTTAGGCTTCTCCCACCTCTAACTCATATTATATTTTTTCAACTTACGCCACAACGAGACTCGATCAATCCCCAACACTTGAGCCGCGAGAGTCTTATTGCCCTTGACTTCCTTAAGTACCCACTGAATATAAGCCATTTCCTGTTCCTCTAGGGAGGGCAAGCTACCATCCTCCTTACAGCGAAAAGTCTTAATATCAAAGGCGCGTAGATCTTCAGGCAAATCTTCGAGTTCAATGGCAGAGCCTCTCGCCAACGCCACGCCGCGTGCAATGATATTTTCCAGTTCTCGCACGTTGCCCGGAAAACCGTAGGCTGCCAGGCGATCACTCACAGCCGGCGCAATTTCGCTGACCGCCTTATTCATTTGCTTGGTGTAGCGTTGCAGAAAATATTGGCTGAGTAGTGCCACATCGCCCTTGCGCTGCGCCAACGGCGGGAGGTGCAGGGACACCACGTTAAGGCGGAAAAACAAATCATGGCGGAACTGACCACTATTCACAGCCTCTTG
>LUTY01001793.1 GCA_001640045.1 Candidatus Thiomargarita nelsonii
TTGCCAACGGTGACTTTACCCGGTTGGTTGCTGGCAATCACTGCCCCCCCGAAGCGGCTTTTGAAGCCAGCCCCATCAAAGGTGACATTATCACCTAAAATAATTTTGACTTTGCTAGAAATCGCCATTTTTTCTGAAACCTTCTTCTTTTCCTCTACAGGTTCTTTGGGATTAACAATGACGACATCTTCAGACACGCCGACGGCACTATTTGTACTCTCTGGCAATTTCAGTGCCACTTCTGGCAGGGTCACTTCTCCAGTGACATCAATGTGGTCCGGCGCCATCGAAACCTTAAGATTGGGCGAAATTAATGCCCACGCTTCTGGCATATTGACCACTTCAAAATTTTTCCCTGCAATTTTCAAATCGACTTTCCAGTCTGTGGCAGACAAGAATTTAGCCTTTCCATTGAGTTTTAATTGACCTTTTTCTCCCGACTCCACATTGACTTGCATTTTTAAGCTGTCGTCTCCAAAGTCGCGGACAGTCGCATTTAACTTTTTAAGCTCTAATCCGAAATCGGGCAATTCGAGTGCCGCATTTCGCACCCGTATCAGTCCGCGCACTTTGGGTGCCGCCAGCGTCCCGTCTAGCTTCACGTCCATATTGACCCAACCTTGCGTCTTTTCGAGCTGGGGAACAAGGGTCGGTAATATACCTAAATCGGCAAAA
>LUTY01001794.1 GCA_001640045.1 Candidatus Thiomargarita nelsonii
CCCATGCCTCCAGAATATTGACATTCATGGACATATTAACGTGAAACTGCGTTGCAGGATGATGAACTGGCCAATCTCCTGCCTTATATAAGGCCGCCAAATGAATAATATGGTCACATTCAAAAGCCCAGTGTAACTTTTCAAACCAGTCAAACAGGGCAGCACGGTTGACTAAATCAACCGTTTCTGATCCCATACCAATAACTCGGCCATTCGTGCTATTGCGTAAGCTCTGGACTAATGCCCTGCCAATAAAGCCTGTTGCGCCTGTAATGATGACATTTTTCATGGATAATGGCTTACAATTTAATGAATAGATTCAGAACCGATAACACGTACATGAGGCACCGGCACAATAAACTTGCCACCCTTGCGTAGAAAATCCTTATATTTATCCACCAGATAGTCAATAAAATTCCATGATAACACCAAATAATAATCCGGTTGTTGCTGAAGACTCCGCTCGTCAACTACCGGAATATGAGTACCCGGTGTCAAACGACCAATCTTGAATTGATTCACTTCAGTGGCACACGCCACTAAGTCTGGCCCAATCTTACTGTAATTAAGTAAAGTACTGCCTTTTACCGGTGCCCCCAAAGCAAAAACCCGTTTTCCTTGCTGCTTGAGTTCTATTAGCAGTTTGCGTAATTCATCAGTATTTTGTTTGACTGT
>LUTY01001795.1 GCA_001640045.1 Candidatus Thiomargarita nelsonii
CCAGACGCTTCAATGCGAGCATCAGTTGACACACCTCCATGATCAGTCCCGCTTTAGTCCATACTTTGAAAGATTGTGGATCATTGCCAGTGCCGCCATAAGAAATAATTTTTTGAAAACTAGCATGTTCCGTGCGGTACTCCGTGCCGTTAGCGCCATAATCGCCCGATATAGCCACCAATCGCTCACCATCCAAACAAAATTTGTCATTGTCATCAAAATCGACGGGATCAATAAAATTATCTTGTGCCAGCGTGGCGGGACATCGCGTAATGGCGGAGAGTCCTGTCAGCGCCCAGCCCATGCCCACAGGGCCATTGCCATTTTGGCTGCTGTAGGCCAGAGAGAGCTGGGGTTCCATGCCACTCGTTCCGGGGGAAACGGTAATGGGAACGCGATAAGTAGAGGCACCAGTGGGCGTGACATTAAATTCGCCGGCAGTATAACCAGACATTTCACCAGCCGGCACCGGGGGAAGAGGCGCGGGGGCGGCAGCAGTTACCAACCATTCGTATGCGTCACTACCAATAGTCAGAGTAATGGTGCTCGTTTCATCCAATGTATTAGGTGCTGTGGTCCGTATCGCGATTAGGTCATTACTATTGGCAGTGGTAGTCGTGCCGACATCGACTCCATTTTTGATTAAAGTGGTGTTATAGCCGCCACTGACAGAAA
>LUTY01001796.1 GCA_001640045.1 Candidatus Thiomargarita nelsonii
TGTCTGAGTTACCTAAATCACCCGGAAAAGTTGCTTTAGGTAATCCCCATTGTGGCGCCAAACCTTGGCAGGATAGCGAATTAAGAGATATCCCAAGCGCACCAAATAGTAATAATAGACACGTAATGAATTGGCAGGAATATGATATATATCAGCGATCTCATCATGCCCTGGAAAAGTGTGTTTCAAAAATATCGACAGTTTCTCTCGAAACGGCTTTTTAGGTATCCATAACGCCGCTAAATTATAAGACAATAAGGCATGATTAATATCGACAGTGAGCATTTCTTTGGCATTGGCAAGCACTTCCAAATTAAAATCATCTGGTTTAAATCGAGCCAATACCTTTTCCGGCACCTCAGCCGCCAACCAATCCTTAGCTAAATACAGTGCAATATAAACCGGATTGACAGCTTTCCATTGAGTGGCACGCTCAAATAATAATTCCCAATCGATTTTATTTTGGTAACAATGGATGGTGTTGTTAATATCATTTAAAAATCGTATGCCAAAAAGCGTGTTCATATAAGCCGTATGAAAACATAAATGGAATAACAAATCTTCAGGAGACAGGCTTAATACTTCGATGTCAGCTACCGTAAATGGTCTAGCTTGTTCCCATAACATATCAACTGTGATATTGAAGGGCAAGACGGGCGGCGATAAAGTCCAATG
>LUTY01001797.1 GCA_001640045.1 Candidatus Thiomargarita nelsonii
CCGAGTGCAGGAATAATCATCAAATGATATATGCCCATGCCATCCAGTAGCCCCCACAATTTAGTTTCAAAAAAAATGTGGTGTACTAACTCGACGAGTCCTTCCGTTAAAATAGCCCCAAAGCCGGCACCAATGCCGACTACCAATGCCAAGGTCGTTATGACCACTATGTCAGGTAGATGTTTGAATTTCCACAATAACCTCGCATAAAATGGATGATGGAATGAAGTTTCTTCTGATTGAGATGAGGACATGTTAAAATCCCTTGTTTTTAATAAGTATTAAGTTGTTGATTGTCATGACGTACAGTGTATATTTAAAAAAATGGTATATATGATACACGACTCAAAAAGTATCGCAATAGTTATGGTTTTTTTAAAAGCCCGTCGTGATTAAGGCGCATTGTAATGATCAAAAATATATATCATCATATAAGAATTTTTTTTAATTTACATATACTCAGCACGGGCACAATTTGCACTTTTGGAATGATGCTCCGCTGACCCGAGGTTCGACCAACGGGAGAAATCTTGGAACGATCAAAGATTTCTATTGCCCGTCGCAACGAAGTAACGCTAGTAAATGACAAAAAAGTTTAGTTTATGGCCTAGTTAAGTATAATATAGTCCATCAAAATATTGATAACTATTGATATTGGCTGGACACTTACTCAAA
>LUTY01001798.1 GCA_001640045.1 Candidatus Thiomargarita nelsonii
GAAAAGTCATGCGCGGCGAAGGAGTGATGGGTTTGCCTTATGCGTTTTATGTGGCGGGTAACAAAAACACGCTGATGACGCTTTGGAACGTGGCAGATGATAGCACCGCCGAGTTTATGAGCCGCTTTTTTAAGAAACTCAAAAATGGGAAGGGTCACATTGAGGCTTTGACGGAGACTAAGCGGGAATTTTTGCAAATTGAAAAGTATCGACTGCCAGTGTATTGGGCGGCGTTTGTGTTGTATGGGATTTAAAGGTAAATTATGCACATTGGCCGCAAGACGCTGTTGGCAATGGGCGCGATACCACACGCCAGAGCAACCCCTTAAAGACTGCGATAGAGCCATACGCGCCCCCAATATTGACCTTGAAACCTTTAGGTACCCAGCAGCATTGCCCAAATTGACGAATTCAGGGTGGATTTTCGGAAAATCACAGGATAATTAGACTTGATTTTTACTGAAATTTATCTAGAATAGACTTGTCTCTAAATAACACGCTCCGAACTAGTGCATTCGGGCGGAAATATCCAGACCATTATAAAAGCAAAGAAATCCGATTTTTTTAAAAAATCTGATTTCTCAATGGTATTGAAACTGGAGCGATCGTGTACTAGTGCAGGATAGCGGAAATCCCGATACCATGACAGGGCAACCACAAGGGATTGCCCCTACA
>LUTY01001808.1 GCA_001640045.1 Candidatus Thiomargarita nelsonii
CAAATGTTATTATTATATCATCTTTTCCAATCGCAAGCTTTAAACTATTATTTGCCGTCGATGTCAGCGGCTCGGTGACTAATCAAGACATCAGAAAAGCATTTTCGATCATCAATCAACTCTTCAAATATGGCATTGAAAGAGTCGACGTCCTGCAATTCGATAGCGAAATCAAAGGAAAACCGCTCACCTTAAAAAAGGCTAAATATAAAATCAAAGTGATTGGACGCGGCGGTACCTATTTTCAACCTGTGATAGACTACATCGACAAAAACAAAGAATATGATGGACTGATAATCTTTACAGACGGCTGGGCACCCATCCCCACCGCCCCGAAAAACAAACGAACCCGAATCCTCTGGCTATTTAATAATGAACATAATTATAGACGCATGAAAGACAATTTAAAGCCGATCGGAGGATCGACTTTTATTAAGGAAATGTGATGAAATTTTGGTAGGAGTCCAAGATTTATCTTGGGACTCACTTCATCATGGGCGATCCACGCTTCGTAGATGCTCCCAATGGAGATTTCCATTTACGCTCAGATTCTCCAGCAGTAGATGTAGGTGACTCCACTCTGGTAAATGCTTGTTCAGCATACGACAACTGTGATTCATCATGCCAACGCAATTGTGATGACTCTTATAGTGAAGAATGCAAAAAAACTTGCTGTCAGTGCAGCCGCTATACCTATCATTTTCCACGGAATGATAAAGGGGAGTTGATTGATCTTGACGGTAATCCTCGTCTTGTTGGCGGGGCGATTGATCTTGGGGCTTTTGAGCGTCAGTAATCGTGCAGGAGTACAACGCTTGTTGTACTCCGTAATCTTTTGCTTTTGACTTATCCATTCTTAAATGTAAGAAAGTGTAGTTATTGTTTTTGATTTTGCAACACCCCTAATAAACTACACCGAGAATATGTAAGCGTGGATAAGTCAAAACCCTTCAGCCACGATGCCAATAGTCAACGGCTTCATAACCTGTTTAATGTACGTCCAAGATAAATCTTGGACTTTATCTGAGATTCGCTCTTCTTCGATCACGACCCGGAGTATCATCTGGATAAAAGGTGATATGAGCAAAAAATGTAAGCTTTAATCTGTCCAGCTTGCTGAAAAAAATTGTTTTATGTATTTTAGCAGAATTTACATTTTTAGGAGTCCAAGATTTATCTTGGACAAATTTTTTTTTCAAAGTCTCATAACGACAAGAATGTGATATAATCAAAAAAAAACCTGATTAAACTGTAGGGGCAATTTTTTATGGTTGCCCTTAATGGTAATGGATTTCTTTGAAAGTTTAAAATGTTTAAATATTTTTTAAGAGCTACTTAGGTGTATTGTCTGAACGATGTGAAAGTTTTTGCTCCGCAAACACATCCTTTTTTATATGCAGAGGTTTTTGATATGCCAGCTAAAGACAAGATCCATGATGCCATTAAAAATGCCATCATCAAAGATGGCTGGAAAATTACGCATGATCCGTACACTATCAGATATGAAGAAGTGACAGCGTATGCTGATTTGGGTGCTGAACTCATTTTGGCGGCTGAAAAAGAAAGTTATAAGATTGTAGTAGAAATCAAAAGTTTCATTAGTCCTTCACCTCTATCTGATTTGAAAATCGCTTTAGGACAATATGAGATTTATAAAGTTTTTTTGAAAGCCACAGCACCTGAGCACCAATTGTATATTGCGATTAGTCATAAAGTTTCTGATGAACTATTTCAGCAGAAAGCTTACCAACTCGTCATAAAGGAATATCAAATACCATTGCTTATCGTGAATGTTGAAACAGAGGAGATTATAGAATGGACAAAACCACCAAATATCGCCAGCTAATTGAAAGCCTATTAACCCAACATGCCGAACGGGTTGGTAGTCAATCGACTCCTTCTATGGAAACCATTTTGAGTCTGGATGAAGAACACGATCAATATATATGGTTACAAATGGGCTGGCAAAAATATCATCGTGTGCATGGAGTTACCCTTCACCTCCGTTTACACGAAGACAAAATTTGGATTGAACAAGATTGGACAGAAAATGGCATTGCCACTGATTTATTAAAGGCAGGCGTAGCTAATGAGGATATTGTTTTAGGATTCCGTCACCCAGAAAGGCGTTCTTTAAGTAAATTTGCAGTGGCATAGAATGAGCCTTAAATAAAGGTAGGCAAATAGTTGAGGTGAAATTAAAATTATCTCAATATTTGCCTGATTCAGACAAGTTATTCTCGTTCCCACGCGAAATCATTACCGAACAATTGACGACTAAACAGGAAGAACTCATCTCCTTATCTCGTGTTGTCGTTATAAACCAAGACAACGAAGCTACTATTCTAAACTCCATCTTCGCACAAAATAAAATAGGCGAAGAAGCCACTGACATTACCCCAGACGGTAACTTGCATGTGGACTACACCCTTGTCAATAACATATCAGGCGCAGTTGATTTAGGTACTCACATCATCATGGGCGAGCCACGCTTCGTAGATGCTGAAAATGGATATTTCCATTTACGCTCATATTCTCCGGCTATTGATGTCGGTGATGATAGTGTGGTTGAAGTTGAGGTTGAGGTTGATCTTGACGGTAATCCTCGTCTTGTTGGCGGGGCTATTGATCTTGGGGCTTATGAGCGTCAGTAGGTGTATTTATTGATTGTCTATTGTCTGAATCAGGATTGACAGGATTAAAAACCAAGACAATTAGTACAGCGGATAAACCCTATCCGTTGTACTCCTGTCAATTCAATAAGCTAACTTTATCTTAAAAGATGATTACAAGAACCGAACTTAAAAAGATTGCTAGCAGCCTGTCGGATTAATCAACTAACTAATTGATTATTTTAAAATTATCTAAAAAGATTAAATTTTATGCCAAACAATGGCTTAGCCCATATTCTCCGACAGGCTGCTAGAGCAAGAATAAAAGATGCTGAAGTTTTATTGACTGCAAAACGTTATGATGGTGCGGCTTATATTTGTGGTTATGCCTTAGAATTGGGACTCAAAGCGAGAATTTGTCGAACCTTAAAATGGTCTGGTTATCCTT
>LUTY01001800.1 GCA_001640045.1 Candidatus Thiomargarita nelsonii
GAAATTGGCACCGAATTAGCCCCGATTGATCGTCTAAAATTTCGTGATAGCAAAAAATATAAAGACCGTTTGGCACAAGCACAAAAGGCGACAGGTGAAAAAGATGCCTTATTAGTCATTAAAGGCCAAGTCCACGGTGTTGCATTAGTTGCTGGCGCCTTTGAATTTAAGTTTATGGGCGGCTCAATGGCTAGCGTCGTAGGTGAACGCTTTATACGTGGTATCAATGTCGCTATTGAAGCCCAAATACCTTTCGTCTGTTTTTCAGCCAGTGGCGGAGCGCGTATGCAAGAGGCTTTGTTTTCGCTAATGCAGATGAGCAAAACCAGTGCCGCCCTTAATCGCCTTAATCAACATGGCTTACCCTTTATATCAGTATTAACCGATCCCACTATGGGGGGAGTCTCAGCCAGTCTCGCCATGCTGGGGGATATTAATATTGCTGAACCCAACGCCCTTATTGGTTTTGCAGGGCCGCGTGTTATTGAACAAACCGTGCGTGAAACGCTACCTGAAGGTTTTCAACGTAGTGAATTTTTGCTCAAACATGGCGCCATCGATATGATCGTGGATCGTCGTGATATGCGTGAACGCATTGCCTCTTTGTTGACTATTTTAACTCATCAACTCTCTCCTGAGAAACCGCCCGTGATGATGTTAACTGAGGAACCCGC
>LUTY01001801.1 GCA_001640045.1 Candidatus Thiomargarita nelsonii
TCCTACTTAGAACAACTGTTTTCACGTTTGCGTAAACGAGGTCTTGTAGACAGCACTCGTGGTCCCGGTGGCGGTTATCGCCTTAGCCGTGCAGCTGATGCGATTGCAGTTGCAGAAGTCATTTCAGCCGTTGATGAAACCGTTGATGCTACTCGCTGCAAAGGTTTACAAAACTGCCATGACTCTCGTGCTTGCCTAACTCATCAACTCTGGACAGATTTAAGTGAGCAGATTCACGATTTCTTAGGCAATATTACTTTAGCGCAAGTCCTAAACAAACGCTCCCAGGAAGTCTCCAAGGAAGTCGCACGACGGGACTATAATGGCCGTCGTCGGGGTAGAGGAAGAATAAATGCCCCAGCCATGTAGTTATGTCGCCTGGGACATCATAATCACACTATAAAAATCCATGGGTGATTCAGTCAGTATGGCAATATTTTTTGAATTTAACCCTGAGGCAATGCCATCATTGCCTCACCCTATTTATAGATAGAGAAAACCATGAACTTACCTATTTACCTTGATTATTCGGCTACCACGCCCGTGGATCCGCGTGTCGCGGAAAAAATGATGCACTATTTGACCATTCAAGGTCATTTTGGCAATCCTGCCTCACGTTCACACCAATTTGGTTGGGACGCTGAAAAGGCAGTCCAAGAGGCGCGGGTACAAG
>LUTY01001802.1 GCA_001640045.1 Candidatus Thiomargarita nelsonii
GATTGCTTAGAAGCTTGCTCGGACAAACTCACTTCTTGTCGCGCCCCTTCTAGGATAGCCACTCGCGCCTCTAAGGCTTCCAAACGAGTACGAGTCCGTTCGAGCACAGCAGTTTGCACCTCAAATTCTTCTCGTGTCACCAAATTCATTTTACGTAAACCAGAATCTAAGGCAACCCGTAAATTTTTTTCTAAATCTTGGTGCAAACTTAACAAGCCCTTAGGCAGCACATCTGTGATTGAATTGAAAAAAGTATCAAAATTAGGTATTGCTTGGCTCATGATTTAAAATCTCCCGTCTCAGAATATCCATAATATTCTACACCGATTTTAATCAACTCGCGCCCATTTTTATTGCGCCAACGGTTTGTATCACGCAGCGAATGGATACAACCACAATATTCTTGTTGATAAAAACGCTCACTTTTAGCAATGTCTATCATACGTTGCGAGCCACCTTTTTTGCGCCAATTATAGGTCCAATATATTAAATCAGGATAAGTCTCAGTGGCGCGTATGCCACAATCATTGACTTGTTGGAAATTTTTCCAACGAGAAATACCGAGTGAACTGGTAAAAATTTTAAAGCCATTTTCGTGTGCATACAAAGCGGAACGCTCCAAACGCATATCAAAACACGCCGTACACCGAATCCCCCGCTCTGGCTCAAATTC
>LUTY01001803.1 GCA_001640045.1 Candidatus Thiomargarita nelsonii
CCATATGATTAAGTATCGTCTAAAATTAATAAAAAAAATTTAACCTTCGCCTCGGAGGTGCTATGTCCAATACAAGCTCCCAGCTACCGCCGTCGAGCCAACGGTATACCTGACCGTGATATGGTGCATAGCCGGTACCTGCATAGACATCGCCGTTAAATTCAACATAGGAGAAAGTCGAATTAGGAGGATGCACCCCCACATTAGCGGTTTGCCACGATTCTCCACCATCTATTGAGTAATAAGGAGGTTTATAACCGCACCAACCGCTTCCGGTGAATAATGTTTCATCCGAGCTTTCAAACAATGACCTCCGTATGTCTTGAATCTGCGACAGATGTTGTTTTAGAACAACATTTAAGGGATCACGAATTAATTTCCACATGGAAATTGGTGATCCACCGCCACATCCCGCACCTTGATTTCGTGTGGCAAATACAATTTCATCAGGATGATTATCCAGAACCTGAATTGCCGTGATCCAATCGATATTGTATCCCCCCTGAGAGGGAATTTCAGCAACAAGCTCTATCTCATCAGCATACGCATTTCCCGCCAAAATAGCTGCAAAAACAAGAGCGGTGAAAACAGTATTGAGCTTTTTCATTTTCAATCTCCTTCTCTGTGGTTGATTTACACCATAAAAAAACCTCTTCTCGTCTTCCTTTCTTTC
>LUTY01001804.1 GCA_001640045.1 Candidatus Thiomargarita nelsonii
AATCCATTATCCCGTTTTTATATGAAGTCGTCCGACGGCAAATTGCTTATTCTGTTGTGCTTATTGATGAAGTTGATCTCAATCTCCACCCGCCCGCCGCGCAGTCTTTAATACGTCATCTGCCATCGATAAGTTCGACTTGTCAGTTTATCCTGACAACTCACTCTGAGGCGGTGAGTAACGTCATCAATAGAAATGAAACTTGGCGTTTGCCTGGAGGATCGCTATGCCTGTAAATACGCTGTACTGCGAAGGCGATATCCAAAGTATTGATATACAAGTTTTACTCAAGATCGTGCCGGATGGTTGTGTTGTTAAACCTATCGGAAGCAAACATGGTTTTCGTCAAAGAATTTTGGGTGCTAGAGAGGCCCAACCAAACATGATTATTGCTGGTATCAAAGATCGAGATTTTGATGATGATAATTCCAAACCCATGAATACGCCTCATGAATGGTATGCGACTGTCAAAAATCAACAAGTGCCGCTTGGATGGTATTGGGAGAGGAAAGAAATTGAGAATTATTTGATTGACCCAGAAGTAGTTAAATTAGCACTAGGTAACAAAGCACCGCCTATTGATAAATATAAAACGGCTTTAGACAAATCTGCCCGAAAAATGGTGTGGAAGCCTTGGCGTTATTATCTCAAGAATCCGATATCGATCTGGTC
>LUTY01001805.1 GCA_001640045.1 Candidatus Thiomargarita nelsonii
CCTTATGAGGGTCCCTTTGCTAATAATAAATGTGATCTTGAGGGACTTGCCAATCCTGATAACATTAGCTTTATTTCGGACTATAACAGCTTGATTATTGGTGAAGATACGGGCTCTGGACATCAGAATGATATGATTTGGTCTTACAATCTGAAAAGCAAAGAACTGACGCGCATTCAAACGACACCCTATGGCAGCGAAACCACTTCTCCTTATATTTATAAAAATATTAATGGATTCGGTTATTTGATGAGTGTGGTGCAACATCCTTTTGGGGAAAGTGATGCCGATCAGTTGAATAATGCCGACGAAGCGTTTGCTTACACTGGCTATATTGGGCCATTTCCGGCATTAAAATAATACTCGACGCGGAGCGTCGAGGCAGGCATTCCCACGCGGAGCGTGGGAATGCCTGCTCGGACGCTCCGCGTCCTGCAAGCTACAAGACGTCCAAGATAAATCTGGCCGACCAGCAATTCTAATTTTTCTCGTTTTTGTCGCTCGCGGTGGTGAGTACAACGAATGGAAGCCAGTCGAAGAAAACCTAAAACATTAAGTACCGAGGCATTTTCTGGTTTTCGGTTTTTTTGAGTTCTGATGCCCCGGTATTTTATGTTTTTGTCGTTATTGTTTAGATTCTTTCTCGTTCCCAACCGGATGTTGGGAATGCCT
>LUTY01001806.1 GCA_001640045.1 Candidatus Thiomargarita nelsonii
GTGACGGCAGCACACTTGTTACCCGTTTTATTGCCAGATGGAGTTGAGCGTGAACGAGTCATGGGTGAGTTACGCGCAGCCGGTATTCAAAGTAGTATTCATTATCCGCCTGTACATCATTTTTCTTATTATCAATCACATTTTCCAAATATCAAATTAGTCAAAACCGAACGCTTTTGTCAGCGTGTGATAACTTTGCCTCTCTTTCCTAGTTTGGATGAGTTAGATTTAGAGAAAATCGTGATAACGCTTCAAGACGTGCAAGGTACGCCTTGCACTCCAAATGCTACGAGTGGCGGGTAGACTCAAGATATGTGTAAACGTATTATAGATTTAGTTTTTTCTTTGTTAGGACTGCTTTTGGCGGCACCGTTGATGTTGCTGATCGCTTTATTCATACGCATGGATTCGCCAGGCTCTGTTTTTTTTTCTCAAAAACGTTTGGGGCTCAAAGGCCGGCACTTCATGGTACATAAATTCCGTAAATTTCCAAGTGATTGGGGAAGTGCAGGCCCTGGGGTGACGGTGGCCGGCGATGCCCGAATGACGAAAGTGGGCAAATTTTTGGAAAGAACTAAACTGGATGAATTGCCTCAATTGTGGAATATTCTCTTAGGAGAAATGTCTTTTGTGGGCCCCCGACCAGAAAGTTTAAGGTATGCGGATTTGTTC
>LUTY01001807.1 GCA_001640045.1 Candidatus Thiomargarita nelsonii
CAAGCTTGCCAGAATGAACGTCGCTTAGACGAAAAGGTACCACAGAAAGAGAATGGAACTAGGGATGTATCTACTCGTGGAAATACTCAATATGCGCTCATTATCGGTATTGACCAATATCAATACGCCGACGGAAATAGCCTCATAAACCTAGAAGGAGCTGTCAATGACGCTAAATTATTAAGGGATGCTTTGCGCCGTCAAAAAGTGCAAGTGCCTGATAAACGGGTATTACTCAATGCACAAGCCACCCGTGCTGCCTTCATTCGCGCTTGGCAAGAGATGGTAAAACAAGCCAAACCCGGAGATACGCTGATCTTTACTTTTGCGGGACACGGCGGACAGCAAGCTGATGTTGAGCCCTTAGATGAAAAAGATGGGAAAGATGAAACTATCATGTTTCATGACTTTAATCCCAATAAGCCCACTCAAGGACGCATCCTCGATGAAGAATTGTATGGCATTTTTAAAAAAGCCAGTGATTACAATATTTTATTTATAGCCGATGCCTGTCATTCTAGCGGCTTGGTGCGGACACTCGCACGACCTTGGCGGCATGTTCGCACTGGTGGATTTTGGAAAATTGAACCGGATGCGCCCCCGCCGTTTCCCCCGTTGCCAACTCAAAGCGATAATGCTCCCCTCCCTGCCCATGTCACTCTGATTACTGG
>LUTY01001818.1 GCA_001640045.1 Candidatus Thiomargarita nelsonii
GTGCTAATTGGCGCATGCGTTCAAACAAGGGTGGCAGAAACCAGCTAATCTCCGGGTCAGGACCATAAAAGCGAACGGTCTGGGTCGAGTTCGCCGGCTCAAACGCTGGCCCGGTGATTAGACGCTCCGCATCGCCCAGCAGTTGATTCAGCTGTGGCAACAATGAGGTGGCTCGCGCACTCAAGTCATAGCCATGTGAGGTACGCACCAGCAGTGGATCGTCTAACATCTCGCGCAGTCGCTGCAACGCCCGGCTTACCGCAGGTTGACTCATGCAGAGCTGTTCGGCAGCCCTAGATACATGCCGTTCTTCCAATAGTTGCTGCAGCACAACTAGCAGGTTGAGATCAATAGTGCGTAAATTCATTTACTGAATAATTGGTATTAATTATATGCATTGGATGTATAAAGAATAGCAGTTTACACTTGTGTCTTCAACTTCATTCGGCCTTATCCACCAATCGCAGATGGCCAATCACAAAGAGGAATACGATATGAAACTGGACACATACGCAAAGCTCAGCCCCAATACACTCACCCTACACTGGGTAGTCGGCTTAATGATGATTGGCCTACTCGGTACCGGAGTGTACATGGAACAAAACGAAGTCTATACACTTTACCCGTGGCATAAATCGTTTGGGGTGCTGATTATAGTGTTTGTGGTGTTGCGTGTTGCTTGGCGCATCAAAAATGGCTGGCTGTCTTCAGTCAGCAACTACACGCCGGTTGAGAAGCTGTTATCGAAAATTGTTCACTACCTACTAATAATCGGCACCGTGCTTATTCCTATCTCTGGTTTTATGATGTCTGCTATGTTTGATCACACCTTTTATTATTATTCTAGTGTATTCGGTGTCAATTTCTTTTTTTACTCTCATATTTTCCAGACTCCTCGTTTTGAGTTTATAGTCATATTGATTATAATAAATAGCATTGTAATATTTGTGCATTATAGTCAATATTCGCCGAAAAAAAACGGAAGTCTATTGATAATGGCTGTTTGATCGCCTCGCTGTTTGTCCAAAAGACTTCAATACTCGTAGCGATTCATTCGCCAATCTAAAAATTTAAGTGCTTTCTGAACGCCCATGTTGAATCAATAGTTGTGCTAATATACGAGTAGCTGGACCGATTTTATCGGGTTGCGGTAAGACTAAATAAAAATTGGCTTGTGAGTAGCTACAATCACGAATCTGCAATCTCTTTAAGTCGCCTTGCGTTAAAGCCGTTTGAATAAAATGTTCTGGCACCCAACAAAAACCTAAGCCGGTTTTTAAAATATCAATCGCAGTCACAAAATTGTCTACTGTCCACCGTTGTTCTGCTTCTAACCAACCGATGGTTTTTTTTTGTAACTGAGTTGCGGTATCGGCAATCACTATCTGCAATTCGCGTTTGAGTTCTTGTTCGGTAATGGGTTGTGGCAGTTGAAATAAACGGTGTTGTGGATGGGCGACTGGGTAAAAATGTATAACATTGCTTAATGGTTCGCTCATATAACCCGTTGGTACTAAGCTACAAATAACAATATCTGCCTTATGCTGGGTAATCGCTTCATCAGAGCCGGTGATGACATTTTCCACGATTTTTAATCGACAGCCTCGGCTCTTAAGATAAAACGTTTGTAAGGCTGGTAATAAATAATGTTTTGGATAAATACTTTCAACGGATAACAGGATTTCCGGTTCCCACCCTAAATTTAAACTGTCTGCTAAGGCTTCTAAGGCAAAAACATCTTGAGTTAATTGTCGAGAACGACGCAATAAGACTTGCCCGGCTGGCGTTAACACCGCTTTACGTCCTTTGACTTCTAACAACTCGACACCTAACTGCTGTTGTAGTTTATTCACTGCATGATTGAGCGAGGAATGGCTACGATGCAGTTTTTCTGCGGCTTGTACATAACCACCATAGTCAACCACCGCTTGCAAAATCCGCCATTGTTCTAATGTGGTTTTAGGTTTTGTCACGACCGATTATCCTGTCGATTAATTAGACAAATAGCGTCTATTTTTTGTGATTTTCATTCAAAAAAATATACATATAATACCGACGAACGATAACTGTGCCTACTACCCATAATGGAGCAAGACAAGATGAAAACACTATTAGTGGTTGACTCTAGCCCTTTAACTCAAGGATCTAAAAGCCGCGAATTAACACAACTTTTCACCCAGCAATGGGCGAAAAAATACCCAGCCGATAAAATCATTGAACGTCATGTGGGACATCATCCCTTACCACATTTAGATGAAGCCACCATTCATGCCTTTTTCACTCCACCTGAAGCGCGTACTGCTGAACAACGCGAGGCGGTGGCATTGTCTGATGAACTCATCGATGAGCTAGAAAGCACAGATGTGTTAGTGATTGGTTCTCCCATGCATAATTTTTCTATTACGTCCACTTTAAAAGCTTGGATTGACCACATTGTCCGCGCTGGACGTACCTTTAATTATACCGAACAAGGTCCTCAAGGTCTTTTAACAGAGAAAACTGTGTATATCTTAGCGGCGCGTGGTGGAAACTATGCGGCCGGTTCTCCAATGCAACAACTGAATCATCAAGACACCTATTTAAAGACGATTTTAGGTTTTATTGGCTTAACCAATGTGCAAACCATTAGCGCAGAAGGTGTCTCAATGGGTAATGAAGGATTTGAACACGCGAAACAAATGGTTATGGAGACGGTGTAAAAGGGCTCATCAATGACGACACCGTATAAGCCGCTGGGACAAATTTTGTTTGGTGTATCTGTAGCCGCAGCCTACGCCATTCTTATGATGTATCATATTGTATTTGGACTATTTTTCGCGCTGTTTGCGGTGTGCATTCTCCGTGGCATATATATAACCGTCTCCCAGATGGCTATCCCAACAGGGGTGCCCGTGCCAGTGGCTAAAAATTTATGATAAAAGGACGAGGTGCCCAAGATAAATCTTGGGCTCCAAAATATTTCTCGTTCCCACGCTCTGCGTGGGAATGCCTGCCTCGACGCTCTGCGTCGAATTTTTTGTGAGAGAATTTTAATGAACGAAAGCATCGCATTAGTTGG
>LUTY01001809.1 GCA_001640045.1 Candidatus Thiomargarita nelsonii
TTATCGTCCGTTTTGCCATATAATTCACGAGTGGCTTTGAAACTCGATTTCGCATAGTCTACATCACAATTTAAACCACTTTTTTCAACGGCACGTTTTTCAGCGTAATTAATCGCCCGTGATGTTGATTTGGTGGCACTTAATTTAGTTGTTGCCATCATCATCACGTCGTTTTTCTATTATTTCTTGAATTAAATAACCAATATTGATTACTCCAATAACTAACATAATTATGGCTGTTGTATATGAATGGTTATAAAAATTCCAAATTGAAAAGCCTATAGCAAGTATTAATACAAATAAGCTTGTTACTATTTCTAAATTCTTTCCCATATGTCATTCAACCTTTCACGTAATTCACTGATATTACGTTCTAATGCTTCGTAGTTCGGTGCTTCATGTTGATGTTGGTTGCAATATTTCGCAATCTGATTGGCATTTGCGCCCAACATACTCAAATCTTTCGCTACCGATTGTCGTGTTGTTTGATCCAATTTGGGTGCGACCAATCGGGCGCCTTGTGCCTTTTTCTTAACGAAAGCAGGCACACTCATATTTAAAGTTTCAGCTGATTGTTTCAACTTTAAATATTCGGATTCGCTCACACGAAAACTGATTTGTTTTGGCTCCTTACGGTTGGGTTTACGGTTTCGCCCAACAGTTTCGTCGCT
>LUTY01001810.1 GCA_001640045.1 Candidatus Thiomargarita nelsonii
AGCTTGGGAACGAGAAATAACTGTTTACTGATAACAGATAACTAAAAATTTTTTCAAGCCATTCTTTCGATTGCTACAGCAATCACGACATAACGTAACCCCCCATTTATATTACAAGAATAACAACCAATGAGGGTCAAACGTCGTTTCAAACAGGGCGCTATCCAACGGGTATTGGTTTTATCAACAATACGAATGTCCGAAACTTGATAATGCCAACGTCCGCTGCCCAAGGATTCAAGCACTAGCTCATCGCCTTTTCTTAATTTTTTCAAAAAACCAACAAAAGTATCACGATGATATATATTGAGTACACTATTACCCAATTCTCCCGGTAAGACACTATTCTTTGAATGCCCCAGTGCAAAAACAGACATTCCCTCACCAGCATGGGTGAGAACGATCTGTTCAATATCTAAGTGTGGAGCTGATATGCGTGCGATGGGCCATGTCTTTGCCCAAGGCCAAGGTTTAACTGGTTTTCCACTTGCTTTTGCGCGTACCCAAGCGGTGTGTAGTAGACTATGTGCGAACCAAGCTGTGACAGACGCGCCGTTGCCTATCGTCATTTGCCATATCATCACAACTATGGGAATGCTAAGGAACAAGATACTCCAATTGGCTTTACTAAAATATTCTAAATCTTGCTTAGCTTTCTGGGGAAAAAGAAC
>LUTY01001811.1 GCA_001640045.1 Candidatus Thiomargarita nelsonii
GCGTGATCTCACTTGCACCGCCTTTTGAGTGATGCGGGCTTGAAGTTGTTGCTTGGCATTATAGGCCGTATAAATCCCGTCGGCTTTGTTGAACTGATAGACAGATGTATGGATTTTTTCCTGTAGCATCATCCAGTCTTGTGTAGTCAATCCAGCCGGCGAACTCGCCGCCGTTAGTGTCGAAAATAGTAGGCTGAACCCACAGGTTAAAAAGGTTAAAAGTTGATTATTCATGAATTAACTCCACGTATTAAGTACAACGAATGATGCTGCGAAATGAACCCTTTGACGAGAGAACTAATCTTAGCGACACTTTTTCATAGCAAAAATTATTCCAATCACACTTAGGTTTTTTCATACCTTTCATTTTCATGCGATTGCCTTAGTCTGAAACTGACCTTTGTAAATAGACGGACAAATTTCCAAAATTTGCCAAAATTTTTTCAGGACCATTTTGAACATTTTGTCAGACGGTGTTGCAAACACCAAAAGCATTCGGATTTTTGGCCTTTGGTGTTTGCACCCTCGTCCAGAACTTTTAAAAAAAGATTTGATTTTTGTTTGATGCTCAAATATTATTTATATACCTAGCCAGAATTTTTCTTGTATTTAGGAGTCCAAAATTTATTTTGGGCAAGTCTATTTTAAATTTATGGCGAGGTATAAACTT
>LUTY01001812.1 GCA_001640045.1 Candidatus Thiomargarita nelsonii
CTACATGAGAAAAGCCAAGATATCCGAAGGGATGCAACTGATGGGAGCAATTAAGACGGGGGTATCAACCTTCTTCGCTGAGGAAGGGACTCTGCCAACTGTAGCTGAGTTTGCTTCTCTGGATCTCAAAACCGCAGGTAAGTATGTAACTAACATCGTATATGCGCAGGCGGATACTAATACGCTGACAGCGACTTTTGAGAATATTACCGGTGAACTTCAGTATGACTGGAACGATAGCGATTGGGAATGTCATAATGGTACTACTGCACTGGATATCAAAATTCTCCCCAAAGTTTGCCAATAATATAATAATTGGCGGTAATCCTGCAAAAACGATGATTTTCAGTCACAATAGCGCATTGTTGTAGGATTACCTAATCTTCCTGAAAACTTCGGCGTTTTGGATCGTCCAAGATAAATCTTGGACTCCTTTTATACCTTAAAACTAAACCCGCTCGCTAAGCGGGTTTTTTTTTATCTTCATTTCCAGAGTTCCTAAAATGCAGAAACTAAGCACACCTCTCGTTTATCAAGTGAGCTATGGAGGCCTGTTTTTCCTCATTTTGCTCACTACTGTTGGGCTTTATTGGCAAGGATTAAATGGTATTTTTATCCTCGACGATATACCTAACCTTGAAAGCTTAACAAGTATTAAGGGCGAGGGGAT
>LUTY01001813.1 GCA_001640045.1 Candidatus Thiomargarita nelsonii
GGCAGAGTCAGAGTATCCTCAATGGAAGTAGGCGACAAAACTATCTCCGGTGGCAGTGGTGGATCGACATGCAGCGTAGCAGGCACTGTGACTTCAGGATTCACGGGATCGTTGGAAGCGATGAGAATGTTCGCGGTGTAATCGCCTACCGCTTGCTCTCTCGCATCGTAGGTCAAGGTGATCTCCTGCGAGCCGCCGGCTGGTATGGTGCCGGAGATAGGTGCCGGCGTTAGCCAAGAGGCACCATGACTGAACAAAATTGCCAGTTCATTGTGGAGATACGAGACATTAAAGGCAACTTGCAGTCCATCCGTTCCATCTTGGTTTTCGATGCCGATGGTGGATTCATGCAAAACCATACTATTTCTGAATTCCAAGTACTGAATCCGAATGTTCCCGTTGCTGTAGAGAATAACTTGAGCATCCACCCGCCCGGAGCCAATATATTCACCATAGTTCTGGAACTGGAGCACCAGCTTGTTACCATCCACGACTTGGTAGTAAACACTGCTGTCAGAGTAAGAATACAGATCATCCCACATCCAAGCAATCAGGTTGTTATAGCCATCCGCCACGGGGATGGGCTGATTACTATGAGTGATGTACTGAGCATCAAAGTTAATTACCCCGTTCGACTGAACGTAAAACTCGGTGTGTGCATTCCCGTAG
>LUTY01001814.1 GCA_001640045.1 Candidatus Thiomargarita nelsonii
AAAACCGGTTCGCTTTCGCACCTTAATTGAGACCTTGTATGAGCAGGGAGCACGGTTTTTCATCCAAGTGGGAAGTGGGAGTTTGCCTGGTTTTATTAATGATACGCTGATAAATAAACCTCACTTGACTTTCAGTACCAGTATTCCTAAACGCAATAATTTAGAACAATTATGCCATTTATTGGCGGCGTTATGGGTTGAAGGTGTGCCAGTCAATTGGAACGGATTATTACAATCGGCTCAAAAAGTGTCACCCACGATTCAGAAAAATGACTCTGGCTCAAAAACGGCTATGAAACTGAAGTTGGGTCTTCCTTTGATTGTCATTGACACCAAACTGCCATTACACAATGCCATAATTGACGGGGCAATAGGTGGAGATATTAATGATCCCCTCCATGGAGAATTTCAAAAAACCTTGCAACATATCCAAGATGTCGGCACTGAAGTGTTTAGAGCTTGGCAAGATCATCAAGTGCCGGTGGATAGTCACAACATTGATTCTCCAGAGCAACAAGTCTTTCATGAAAAAATTTCTATCGACAATTATCCAGAGCTCATTGATCACACTTTTTTTCTTCAAAAAGAAGGTTCAAGTCTTGCAGAACGTTGGCCAATTATCCCGCTTACCATGTCCCTTGAACTCATGTTTAAAGCGGCTCATGCTT
>LUTY01001815.1 GCA_001640045.1 Candidatus Thiomargarita nelsonii
ACTATGGTGATACTCAACGCGGTGTCTACGAGCTGATCAGTTTTGACGGTGTTAATTGGGAAATCGACTCGTTAAACCTGTGGGCATCTGGCCGGAAGAAGGCTAATTCATCGAAAATTTATTGGACCGAGCCCCGCAGCACCTATTGGAACGAGATGGAGCAACGTCCCTCCCCTATCATCTATGCCTCGGCTGGCAAGCATCATCAATACATCAGCGGCGACGCTTGTGAAAGCGATGCCGGTGGATGTGACGATGACTGCGGTGGCGGTGCCGAAAGACTCGCCAACCTTGCCCCCAATGGCACCTTCAACAATGTGGGCGAGCCCAACAACCATCCCAGTGATAAAGGTATCAACAATCCCTTCGTTACTGACCTTGCCCCGCTTGGTTACCCAGAGGAATACGTTTGGTGGGCCAAATGGAGGTGCAAATGCAAACAGGTTTTTTATGATGACGAAGAAGGGGGATGCTTCACCGGTGGTGTCGGCAAGAATTGGAGCGCATCCACTATCCAAAGATGTAATGTGGTTACCCCGACCTACAAATTGTTTGAACTGAGCGATCCACTCGTGCCCTCCAAGGAAGTGGGCCTACTTTACACTGTCATCCCCACATGCTTTTAAACCACGAATGCTTTTCGTCTGACATTAATCTGCACGCTAAGC
>LUTY01001816.1 GCA_001640045.1 Candidatus Thiomargarita nelsonii
TGGGTTTTGCGAAAACGGTGGCTAATCGAGTTATTTTTATGGATAAGGGGGAAATTATTGAGGAAAATGTGCCTGATTTGTTTTTTAGTAATCCTCAATCGGAGCGGGCTAAAGAATTTTTGGGCAAGATTCTTTGAGCAGGACATATTAGTACAACTAATTAAGAAATAAACGAATTGAATTTGGAGCCCAAACTCCGTTTTGAAAATTATTTAATTATGTATTTTCTTAATAACTGATGTTCATTCCCTTAGCGATGCACTCTTCTGAAACATAAGTATAGTGCAGGAAGGCCTTGATGCCACCAAACAACCCACCGAGGTTGATTTTAAAATGGCCGACAGGATGGTGCGTAGCGGCGGAGATTATGTCCGTGCCCTTAGACAACTTAACATCAAATGGAAAAATTTACCCGGCACCGAAAAAGAACTTCAAGAATTAGGAAATCTCTTTTTCTTAAAAAAACATCGCTCGCGTATCTTTAAACAAGCCGATGCCACCGAAGCCAATTTACAACGATTTAATCGATCAGGGCTCCTAGCCAAATACCGTTATTTAGTCTTTTCGGTACATGGCTATCTCAGTCCCCAAGTGCCAGAATTATCTGCGCTCGTGTTGGGACAAGTCAACAATCCAGAAGGCATTGATGGTTATATCACCGCTGGCGA
>LUTY01001817.1 GCA_001640045.1 Candidatus Thiomargarita nelsonii
GTTTCGGGAAAGGAGCGAAGCGTAATGAACGAAACAACTGAATCCCTTATGGTATAAAGCAAGCGTAGCCTGGATTAATGTAGGGTGCGTCCTACGCACCGTCTTGTCACGTATCATTTATCTACATTGGCAAAAAGGTGCGTAGGACGCACCCTACGCTTGCTCCACATTGTATTACTAACTATCTCAACATACTGTTCTGTACAATGTTACTTCATTATATCAACGTTAGAGCATGAGTCACCAATTTTCCTAATCCAGCTCCAATTTGCCTGGGAAGAGAAGATCAGATAAAGCTCAGCCCACACTCCATGCGGGCTCACGTCTGAGTAAGGATTACAAACATGGTAAAACTCTTTTTTGGTAATCCTAGAGCAATTTTGCTTAGTAGTACTACTATCTTTTTTAACACGCTCATTCCTGTATAGACCAGTGACTTTGCAGCTCCTGTCTTCTAATTTTTCGACACGTCCTAATACATCACCGTTCACGTCTAAGCGCGTCACAACATTATAACCAATTGTGGTTCTTTGATTATTGTTAAGCGTGAAGATGACACCTTGCATATCAGCAAAGACTGATGCTGCAGCGGCCATGCCAGCACCCAAGGCAATAAACAAATTTTTCGCCTTGCCCACTAAACAAATGCCAAATGGCATTCGGTTGAG
>LUTY01001827.1 GCA_001640045.1 Candidatus Thiomargarita nelsonii
ACTCAGTACGGTTCATTTAAACTGGCATTCATTGCAATGGGATTGGCTTGGCAGAGATTGCCAGCATTGCCGCTTTCTTATGATGAGCACCAGAGGTTGTTTAGCGCATTTTTTGATAAATATCAGATTGAAGAACTGGGCAAGGCTCATAATAGGACAATGCTGCCATTTCTGGCTCAAATTGGTTTTGAGTTGATTATATACAACAATTCAAGAACACTCAATCAGGCACAACCCGCATTGTTAAGCCTTCAAGTGATTGCTGATAACAACCCGAGTGTTTTAGATAACACATTGGTGTACCTTGAAAAAAATAAAAATCCTTTATCTGCGGCTATCGCGTTACTCAAAATAGCGGAACGAGTGAAAAGGATTGATATCATAGCCGGGATTATGATCCGTATCATTTTTCCGTCTATGAAAAAAGTTCCAGAAGATATTATTATTGAAGGTATTGACAGTACACAAGGACATCCTGATGTCTTATCACACGCACTTAAATTCTGTTCTGGTACAGCTTTTGATAAGGCTTTGTCTCAATTTAAAGCCTTGATAGGGAGGAAACCGAAGGAGGCTAAACAGATTATCAATAAAGTGCTTGTCGGCAACTTATTATCAACCTCCTTTGACAAAAGTGATGAAATAAAAGATATCACAAGGGAACTGGATAAATTGGAATTGCCCATTGAGTCTTTGTTACAATTTATCTTGGTTGAAGCTCAGTGGGTGCTGAATACGGACTCTGAAGAAAATCAAAGTCACTTTAAAAACTCCATCCGCCATGTCATAACACATAAGAATGCGGATGAGACGAGAGTCATCCTCAAGAAAATAACAGAAATATTGCAAGATAAAGAGCAATATCACAAAGTTGCGATTCTTATTTTTGAAGGCCTCGCGCATAAAGCGGCAAAAGTCGCACCAGCCCATTTTTACGATATTTTTGAAAAGCTACTCAGTCAAAATGTTGATATAGACTGGGAATCTTTAGTCAAAGACATTTTCGCTCTTATGCAACAAAAGCAATGGGATATTCAACAAAAGCAATGGATGGTTCGTTTAGCTAAGATCTGGTGGAAAAAACTATCCGAACGGCCTTGGAAAGAACCTAAGGAGACAGAATTGAACCTGCTTGAGTTGGTGGGACCAAATGAATTTTTAGACATTCTCGATAAATGGATGCCACATATAGGGGATCAACGGACTCATTCTAAAGTACTCGTCCTTTTTAAAGGACTTGTCGATAAATTTGCCAAGCGAGAACATCCAAAGATTTATATAGAGTTTGCCGCTCAGACTATTCGTCGTCAAAAGCAAGAGTATCAACGGATGTCCCTTGAGGTGGCCGCTGATAAACTTTGTTCCGCTTGTTACCAGATGGAACACAAGTTACTAGATATTTTAGATATTTTTATCGAAAAGGGTTTTCGTGTGTTATTTAACAAGCATGAAATTCGTCAGCTAAGTGATGATTATATGAATAATCCTCAACTGACACCCGTTATCAAACTAACTATTTCTGAAATTTTATCAAGAAATAAGTGAATTTAGGAGTCCAAGATTTATCTTGGACGTCCAAACCGGAGGTGGACTCCTTAACCATGCGAGATAAAACGACTATGGATCATAATGATGAACCGCTTATAGATACAAAAACAGATTTGCCCAAGGATGATGGCCATTTTATCCAACATGATAAATCAACTCAAGTACCAGATGATGATCAGCATCAATTGGTACTAGAAACCAGTCCATACCATAAGGAACAGATCAAAAAACCTATTGTTTATGCTGGATTAGGGGCGGCGATGATTCCTGAGAAGCAAGAAAACTTAACGGTTGAAACGACTCAACCAGCCCAGGAAGAGCCAACCGACAAACCGACAAACCAGCAACAACCTAGAGTTGATGAACCTCAAGGTGATGACAAAATGGGAAATCAGCCAAATGATGAAGGTACTCTTTTTCAGGGAAATCAGCCCGATGATGATGAAGGTACTCTTTTTGATGGACAAGTTCAGGTCGAAGAATTGATGAAGAACGGAAATGATCTCTTTTTAGTTGTAGGCGTTGAAGGCACAGGAAAAACCCAACTCTTAGATGCTTTTGATGGACATATTCAAAAGGGAGCGCTATCCTTTTTTGAAAAATATGATGATGGAATCAGGGTTGATCCTACCTCTCCCAACACAATAAAGTATTTAAGCATCAAAAGTATTCTTCTTAGAGGAAATAATGCCATCTTTATAGACGCCGCCGGTGAAAATTTTTCAGGGCTTTATCCACGCTTAGGTAAAAGCATAACCCAGAAAGACCTTAAACTACCAAAACTGGTGGCCCCAAGATTGCGTGGATTGATTTTAGTTATCGATATCGAGGCACTTTGGACTGATGAGCAATATAGCAAGAAAAAGCAAATTAAAATTGTTACATGGATTATGATGGTTTTTCGGTGGCTTCTTAATGACGGCTTTTATGATCCAGACTCCCCATTTAGTTTAGAGGAGTATATCAATCATTCTGTGAACCAAATGGAAGGGCCGAAAACTCGACTTAATATACCAGTCCAAGTTTTGTTTTCAAAAGCTGATCAACTTCGTGAGTTTTCAGTGCCTGGTTATGAGGACAAGTTACATCCTCGCAGCAAAGATTCGCCTTTTTTTATTGCGTATCACTATCTCCCAGGACTTCATCATGCTTTGCTCGAACATACTAATTATTTCCGTTACGATTTTGTCCATTCAATCGCGACAGACCCAAATACGGATACTCAACAAGTGGATCCCTGTGGAGTGGAATTATCATTTCAATGGCTATTCAATCATCAGGGCAAGGGTTTTCCTCGAACTGAGCAGTTGATTGAACAACAAAAAAGAATAGACAAGCTCCTGTTCTGGTGCCGTTCTCGTTGGACAGATAAATCCAGACTAAGGGCATAAAAAAACATACCGCTCTATTAGCTCGACGTTGACCACCAGCCAAATATTTCTTCAAAAAATAGCAATAACTACAAGGATTATAGGTAAGCAGGGATAAGTCAAAATCTGCTCAGCAC
>LUTY01001819.1 GCA_001640045.1 Candidatus Thiomargarita nelsonii
CAGAACCCATGACAGAAGATCATCCCTACAATAATACTAACTTTTATGGTGCCACCAAAATTGCCGGCGAGCATATGTGTCGTTCTCTTTACCACCGCTATAAAGAGACTGACAAACATTTCGATTATGTAGGACTGCGTTATATGAATGTCTATGGTGCCAGACAGGATTACCATGGCGCTTACATTGCTGTTATTATGAAAATTCTTGACAGACTTGATAAAGGGTTACCACCGATTGTCTATGGTGACGGTTCTCAAGCTTATGATTTTATTTATGTCAGTGACTGTGGACGCGCTAATGTTTGTGCCATGAAAGCTGACACAACGGATCAATTTTACAATGTCGGCACGGGTATCAGAACCACGATTAAGGAATTGGCTGAAATGATATTAGAAGTCACCAGTTCTGATTTAAAAATCCAGTATGAACCCGGTGGCTTAACCTTTGTCAAAAACCGTATTGGCAGCCCCGTTAAGGCAGAAACTGAGATTGGATTTCAAGCTAAAGTGGGACTGCGTGAAGGCTTAAAACAATTAATTGAATGGCGTAACAACCATAAGGCAGAAGTTGAACGCCGCCGTCGTGAAGCGGGTATAGCTAATGACTAAAAACATACAGATTTCTCTCCCCTCAACCGGCGAAGAAGAATGGCAAGCATTACGCG
>LUTY01001820.1 GCA_001640045.1 Candidatus Thiomargarita nelsonii
GGTCTAGTTGCAGCGTGGACTCTTTGGACAGACAGTGAATTATCTTGATTCTTGAGTGTATGATCCTACCTTTTTGGTGAGAGGTGGGTAAGTATGACTAAGAAAAAAGAAGCTGATGGTATCTTGAACAACTAACTATAGCCGTCTTTAATCCAAGAGTCGCACCACCCGATACTTGGCTCAAAGTCAGATTGACTGTTTTGTCCCCATTGTGAGACAAGTCATCAATAATAACAACAGTAAAAGATTTAGGGTAACTATCTTTGTCCGCCCAACTCAAGGTGCCTTGTGCGGTTTGATAGTGCGTGCAATATCCGTACCATTATTGGTGGCATAAGCGACAGAGACGGGTGAATAGTGAATTGTGAATATTGAATTGTGAAATGACCTATAAATATCTCGAAAAACTCATTAACATTTTATTTTTCCTGATAATTTTATCAGGAGTGTGCAAGGTACGCCTTGCACTCCTGAGTTAGGGTTCGTAGTAGGCGATTTATCGCCTATTCATAGCTACTTTGGTTGCCACATTTCTAGGCACAAAGAAAAATTCTCCCGCCTCATGCTTAGCATACTTGAGCGGCGCATATTCTGGCACTTGTTCAAAACCAAATGCCGCCGCTGCGTCATTGACCAAAGGTGCCACTTGTTGATACAACTTATAAGT
>LUTY01001821.1 GCA_001640045.1 Candidatus Thiomargarita nelsonii
AGCAGTGAAAGGCGCTGTCATGGCATCCGATGCCTTTTTCCCGTTTAGAGATGGGATAGATGCTGCGGCTGAAGTGGGGATTAATGCCGTGATTCAGCCGGGCGGCTCTATGCGCGATAAAGAAGTGATAGCGGCGGCGGATGAACATGGTATAGCGATGGTGTTCACAGGGATGCGCCATTTTAGACATTGATAACTGACGTGCAAGGTACGCCTTGCACTCCAGTTATTGAAAAATCTATTTATTTTTTTAATCTCAGTACAGAACAATTTATTTAAATCATTAATTGACTGTCATTTCGACCATAGGTCTAAGAGGTCCTGATACTTTGAGAATTGCCAGATTTCTCCCTATGGTCGAAATGACAAGAAAAAATGTCCTGTACTGAGTATTTTAATATGGATACAAAAAAAGGTATTTGTGGAATATGCCCAGCAGGTTGTTGGGTAGAGTTAAAACTCACCGATGGCAAGATCGTTGATATATCTGCCGATCCAGATCATCCATTAGGTATGATTTGTCGCCGAGGCCAACATGCGCCCGAAATCATCTATTCCAAAAACCGGCTTCAATATCCGATGCGCCGAGTCGGACCAAAAGGCAGTTATGAGTTTGAACGTATTTCTTGGGATCAAGCTTATGACATCATTGTCGAAAATCTAAATC
>LUTY01001822.1 GCA_001640045.1 Candidatus Thiomargarita nelsonii
GGGTCCTGGTAATATTTATGTGGCTACGGCTAAAAGTATGGTATTTGGTGCTGTTGGCATAGATATGATTGCGGGACCTTCAGAAATTTTGGTGATTTGTGATGGGCAAACTGATCCTGATTGGATTGCAATGGATTTGTTTTCGCAGGCGGAACATGATGAGGAGGCGCGTGCCATTTTAATCAGTCCTGATCGGGGCTTTTTAGAAAAGGTGCAAGACAGTATCAATCGTTTGATTGTGCAAATGCCACGCGCCGACATTATTCGTACTTCATTAACGCATCGGGGGGCTTTGATAGAGGTGAAGGATTTGAACGATGCCATTGAGGTGGCTAATTTTATCGCGCCAGAACATTTGGAATTATCTATTGAAGATCCTCAAGCTTATGTTTCAAAAATCCGTCATGCGGGGGCCATTTTCATGGGGCGTTATACTGCGGAAGCTTTAGGTGATTATTGTGTTGGTCCCAATCACGTCTTGCCTACGTCACGCACGGCTCGTTTTTCATCACCACTGGGGGTGTATGATTTTCAAAAGCGTTCTTCGCTGATTATGTGTTCTAAAGAGGGAGCGCATAGTTTGGGGCAAACGGCTTCGGTTATCGCACACGGGGAGGGGCTGACGGCACATGCACGGTCTGCGGAGTATCGGATTAGGGGATAACT
>LUTY01001823.1 GCA_001640045.1 Candidatus Thiomargarita nelsonii
GAACAAATCCGCATACCTTAAACTTTCTGGTCGGGGGCCCACAAAAGACATTTCTCACTCTTTCATCAGTCGATTCGGCAAAAATATCGTAGGCAAAATCAATGTAAGCTATTTTCGGTTTAAAACGTTTTTCGGTTTCGATTTTGCCGACTTTGATATCAATACCAATCACGTCTTTGACAAATTGAGTGAAGACGAGTTTGTCAGTAAAGGCTTTTTTGAAGATGACTTCGTTATCTAAACGTGATAGGTGCATAATCGCCTCCTTTATTAGTTATGCTTAAATCCATTATAATTTAAGTCAAGGAAAAAGCCGCTAAATTTTATCATATAATTACACTCAATGCTGCATCTTTTATGCTGTACCGCGTTTGTGGTGCCCCGCTCGATAATCAGGAAATCCCATAAAAACGCTGTGTATATATTTGCACAATTCACTTAACTTTAGTACTTTTATTGCTGGCTCGAATGGGTAACACATATGAGATAACCATTAATTTTTTTAATAAAAGGGTTCATTTCAAAGTCATTTGAACTCAAGTTTGGGGTAAAAAACCAGACAATTAGAATTGCTGATGTCTAGCACAAAATTTTTATGGACAACTATATACCTTTCATCCTATAATAAGCCAACTTTATGGAGCAATTTGGCTTAGATTTTTAAAA
>LUTY01001824.1 GCA_001640045.1 Candidatus Thiomargarita nelsonii
CCATATTGCCGAGAGAAGCACTGATACCGCCTTGGGCAGCAACCGTATGACTGCGGGTTGGAAAGACTTTTGTAATACAAGCCGTTGTCAAGCCTTTTTCTGCCATACCCAAAGTAGCGCGTAAACCGGCACCGCCTGCACCGACAACGACAACATCGTAGCTATGATCAATAATCTGATATGCAGTAGACAATTTAAGCCCCCAAAGCAATTCGTAACACCGCCAATACGGAAGCGACAGTGATGGCAATAACAAAAAACTTCATCGAAACCATCACAATCGCCTTGATTATTTCATTATGCACATAGTCTTCTAAAATTTCTTGCAAACCAGAATGGGTATGATAAAACAGAATTATAATCAATAAGATGAGTAATTCCGTATTCCAATGTAATCGTATCCAAGCGAGTAAACTGGCATGATCAGCCTTGACAATGAAAAAAATGATAGAGGCTACAAACCATAATAAAAGTGGTACTAAAGCAATAGCCGAGAGGCGTTGTGCGATAAAACGATTAGCCCCCTCTCTGGCAGAGCCCAAAAAACGCACACGCGATAAAGGGGTACGCAATTCATTCATCATAGTCCTCCGTTAAAAGCCAATACCCAAGTTAAGGCGGTTAAAATGAAAGTTGCAATCCACACAACTTTGCCCGTGGCATAAA
>LUTY01001825.1 GCA_001640045.1 Candidatus Thiomargarita nelsonii
ATTGTATGGATAAATGGCACTCAAGAATTGACTCAACAAGGCTTTACAGTTGAATTAGAAAAAATGACTGATGAACTATCAGTACCCATTGTTTTATCCAATACCAAACAAAGAATTTTCTTAAAACCCGGACAAACACTCAACACATTAAATGGCACAATTCAAGAAAAATTTGAAAAACATTAAAATTCAGGGCGCCGCCTTAATTATCTTCCTGACAATACTCGTCTTAGCAACAATGACAATCTTATTGTCTGAACTCAACCACGCTCACTTTCAAATTGAAAAGCAAAAACAAACCGCAAAAGTATTGGCACAAGCAAAGGAAGCTTTACTGGGATTTGCCCTCACTTATGCAGAAACCCATCAAGGACAAATGCAAGGCTATTTGCCTTGTCCTGATAACGATGGCGATGGCAGTGCAGATACTCCTTGTTCTAGTAAAGGTAACAGTGTCATAGGACGTTTTCCGTGGAAAACGCTGGGTTTACCCCCACTGCGCGATGGTAGCGGCGAATGTTTATGGTATGCCGTTTCTGGCACTTATAAAAACAATCCTAAACAAATTTTAAGCAACACCACAGAAGGATTATTTATTGTTAAAAATGCCAAAGGTGACACAATAACAGACAAAGCCATTGCGATCCTATTTGCGCCCGGCAGAGT
>LUTY01001826.1 GCA_001640045.1 Candidatus Thiomargarita nelsonii
GATGAAATCCAAGCTTTGAAATTGCGCTGGGATTTGAAAGATGGCTTGGTGGCTCATTACCCGTTTGATGGTGATGCTAATGATGTCAGTGGACATGAGCATCATGGAGAAGTTCATGGTGCAACACCAATGAAAGGCAAATTTGGTAATGCCTATAGTTTCAATGGGAAAGATAGTCGGATTAAGCTGTCGGCTTCTACTATCCAAGGGACTGAATTAACTGTGAATATTTGGGTAAAAACCAAAGATAATAAATATGGTTTAATTTCTGGTGCGAATCAATCAATGGATAATGAATACCTCATTTATTTTGACGAGAACGAAAAGCTAGCACCTTATTATCATGGTAATAGTGTGAAGACCGATATTAGTGTCAGTGACAATAAATGGCATAACCTAACGGTTGTGACTCAAATTGACCAAACCAGAGTTTATATAGATGGATTACACAAGAAAACGTTAGAGTTTGGTTCAAAGACTCCTTTCAATGTTGAATGTTTCTGGATTGGGGGAGATCAAGATATCCTCAATGGTGGTTGGGAACCTTCTCAACAGTTTGAAGGGATTATTGATGAACTCAGAATCTATAATCGTGCCCTTACCGAGGTTAAAATTCAAGCCCTCTACAAACAACCTCAAGTTGTCTTGAATAAAGACAAATAACCA
>LUTY01001835.1 GCA_001640045.1 Candidatus Thiomargarita nelsonii
GGTTTTTGGGAGCACGCGCATAATGATTATCTGGAATTTGCGACGGAGACTGGTTTGATTGGGGTGTTGCTGTTAGGTGTTGCTATTCTGTTGACAATCGGCGTGGTACTGATTGCTCTATATCGTCGCCATCGAGCTTTGAATCGAGGTATTGCCTTTTCGGTGACAATGGCGATTATTGCGCTGCTCATACACAGCACCGTCGATTTCAATCTGCAAATTCCTGCTAATGCGGCCACTTTTATGTTGATTTTGGGTTTGGGGTGGGTGGTTTGTTATTTGCCGACGATGCGAACCGCGAATCATTCTCAAGACAATCTTAGACAACCACTTTCCCGCTTCGCCAAAATCCCCGTTTTTGGTCTAATGTTTATTTTACTGTACTTAATTTATATTGCTGCTTCATGGGGAATGGCAGATTTCCACATAAGACAGGCGTTCCGTCTCGCCACAAACAAAGAAAACGTAGAGATAGGAGATTTGAGATTAATTCAAATGAGCCTTTCTCGGGCGCTACGCCTTGAACAAAACAATCCTTATCCACTAGAGCTAATGGGGACAATATATGATTGGATGGCTAAAATTCATATCCCTCATGCGGATAAATTAGCAGCCACTGAGTATCAACAACAGGCACTGACGTATTTTTTGAAAGCCGCCAAACAAAGACCAACGAATGTTCATACATGGGTTATGATTGCTATGAAGAAAAAGTTTTTGAAACAATATGATATGATTTTTTTTTCAGCACTTGAACATGCAGCCACTTTAGCACCTTGGGAACCTCGTGTACAAAGGATTATAGTGGATATTGGATTAGAAGAGTGGTTTCGATTGCCTGTAAAAGTACAATCTATTGTCATTGCTACGATAGAACGAGGTATGCAGCTACAAGCTAAACCCATGCAACGGATTATAAAAAAATATAAACGTGAGCAGATAGTCTGTGCGTATATACAATTTTCTTTTTGTCCTTAATTTTTTTCTGACCAAGCGCGAAAAGGGTAGTGATGAAAGTTCTGAAAGTTTGAGTGCGGTCCAAAAAACTATTCATCACTACTTGTGGAGAACTACCATTCAGGGAACGTCACGTTTTTCACAGTTTTTGCCACCAAGGTGTTTCCCATGGGGCGAAAGAAGCAGCAGGACTAACAGGTCCCTTACACGTTCCTATATTGGTGCACGTTCCTATATTGGTGCACGATCCTTTATTACTGCACGCTCCTTTATCAATGCATTTCCCAAAATCATTACACTTATAAAACTTGCAAAACCCATCTGGACAATTAGAATCTCTCCTGCAAGGTTTGCCTTCATTTCTTCCACCACTACATATGCCCCTACAATCGCGCTCGGTGCGACATATCTTCCCTTTTCTCGGACCGCTGCCACAAGCAGTAGGGCATTGAGAATGTTGAGAACATTTTTTTCCATCCCTAGAACCACCTACACAAGCATCAGGGCAGTTAAGGCTGTTTCTACATTTTTTTTCATCCCTAGAACCACCTACACAAGCATCAGGGCAGTTAAGGCTGTTTCTACATTTCTGCTTATCCTTAAAACCACCTTCACAAGCATTAGGGCAGTTAGAATGGTTATAACATTTCTTCCCTGGGATGTAACCATTCTCACAAGCATCGGGACAGTCAGGTTTATCCTTTTTACATGGATTTCCAGGAAGAAAGCCACCATTACATGTTTTACCAGGATCGGCAGCTATAGTAATAGAAGGTACCATCATATCCGCCTGTGCATAAGGCAGTAAACCTGCTGACAGGGTAATCACCAACACAAGAAAAATCTTGATAATTTTTCTGTTCATATCTCTCTCCTCAAACGAAAATGAAAAATAAGCCAAGTTTGCCAATAGACTAAAACCAATTTTGGGTATAGGAGCAAGCATCTGATGCTTATCAGTTATCACTTATCTAAACACCCTCCGTATAATTTGGCCACTCACAAAGATTCAGGCAGTACTTTGACACAAGGTTTAATATTTATCAACAAAAAACAAGTGTTTTTAACCCATTGGTTTTTATGTCATTGCTCTAAACCTTTGAGAGCCCACACCCCAGGGGAGATGGTCAATGCCATATCGTGCCGGAAAGATTCATACATGTTCCTTAAGGAATGTGCATGAAATAACTTCCCTGTTTGTCATTTCGGTTTCTTTGATCTGAGAAATCTGGAGAAATCTTAAAGCCAGTAAAGATTTCTCAGATCAAAGAAATGACAGTTTACTAAGTTATTTCATGCACGTTCCTAAGCAGAGTATCCACCCGATTAATCACAAAAAATGTCAAGCCAAAAAACGTCGAACTAAGAGTAATAGAGTGCCAAGCATAAATGAGTCAACACCTCTTTTTCGTTTTGCTATAGTGTCACGGTATGCGTTCCTTTGCGTGCGGTAGCGTTGAAACGAGAACAATCATTTTGTCCAGTCCCGAAGAGCGAAAATTGCTATAAAACTCTTTAATAACAGCTCCCATCAGATCACTCGTAACTAAAACGGCTTTATTCCTTATGGCAGTCGTAGCAATGAGCAAATCAATGTTTTGTCTAATAATAGCCTTATCTCCTAATCTCTTTTTATTTAATGATGGAGATTCCCAATCTTTATATAATTCTCTCAGTACACCAAATAATTTTGTAGCTTCTTCATCCATTGGTACAGGAAGAATTTCCAATTCATCTCGTATTGACTGAATCACTTGTTCTGTTTCTTGTTCCAATTGCAAATTAGGAGCATGACTTACACCAGCTTCTAGTTCATAGATGCTTAATATAGAAGCGCATACCTGATCATTATCATCTAAAGAAGATAATTTAGCTTTATGTTGATTGTGTCCATCAGCACTTTTTTTCTTCAATGAAATAAGAGCACACGTATCTAATAAAAATTTATCCTTCATTTTTCTTTTGAGTCAATATCAATGGCACCTATCGCAAAACCGTCCCGAAATTCTGTTATGCCTTTTTGTAAAATTTGGTCTATCTCAGGTTTTTGGGAGCACGCGCATAATGATTATCTGGAATTTGCGACGGAGACTGGTTT
>LUTY01001828.1 GCA_001640045.1 Candidatus Thiomargarita nelsonii
CGCTTTGAAAACGGTTTTTAACATGCCTTCCCCTTCTATCAAGCTGTGATAGCGTTCCTGACTATTGGACTCTCCCGCCATCAGCACCTCGTTGGCGAAGTTGTCGTATTCATCAATTAATAGATAAATCTTGTAGGGCGTGGTTTGAGCAGAGGTTAAAGCAGACATCAGTGATGAAATCGCATTATCTCGATTAATTTCAATGGGTTCTGATAAAAGCGATTGATACCGTGTAGCAAAATCTTGGAGCCCGCCATTTAAATGGTCATGCAAAGCATTTCTAATTTCTGTTATATCTCCATAAGTTTGAACCATTGAAAAGTTCCATTTCAGGATCAGGTATTGATTATGCTTTTCAGTCGGATTTGGTCCGATAGCTAAATGCCCAAACAATTTCTCAAACTGTTGAGCTTTAGCCACATCATAATAATTCTCCAACATGGAGAGTAACAAACTTTTGCCAAATCGACGGGGACGCAAAAATAGCAGTGTGCCCCCCGCCTTTTCAATCCACTGAATCTTATCAGTGCGATCAATATAAACATAGTCCTCGGTAATGATCTTATAAAAATCAGCATTACCATACGGAAATTTCATAGTATTTCTCCTTTGGACGTCCAAGATAAATCTTGGACTCCTACTACGCGACTTGAAACCACACCACT
>LUTY01001829.1 GCA_001640045.1 Candidatus Thiomargarita nelsonii
CATTCCTGGTATCGTGAATACTTTTATCGGGCTTTTTAAGGATACAACGCTGGTGCGACCATCCGCATTGAGGGCGAGGGCATGAATATCAGAAGTATGCCCCTGGAAAATCCTCAACTGCCGGCCTGTCGCTACGTCCCAGGCGCGGGCTTTCTCATCACTCCCCGTGAACAGAGTACAGCCATCCGCACTGAGGGCGAGAGCTTGAATCCAACTAATATACTCTCCTCCAATCAGGTGAAACGGTGTTTTCGTCTTAACAGTCAATCCTACACTGGCCAAAGAAGTTGTTGTCAAACCTTTTTGGGTGTTCTGTGATGCAATTTCTGTTGTCATCTGATTTTGTCCTGAGTTAAAGAAAGAGTAAATCTGATGGCGTGAGAGTGTATAGAGTTTGCAACTTAAAGTCTGTGTGTCTGGAATGCGAATTTACACTCACAAAAAAATCTTTGTGTGTGTGCGACACTCACAAATAAATAAACTATTGAATATAAATATATTTACTATATTATAAAATAATTTTATGGTTTTGGTAAGACGATATGGGGGGCTGTGTTATGATAAATTCTCACACAGAGTTATGAAGACGAGTTTTTTGCCAGAGTATTTTATTTCCTGAATATGCGTGACTAAATAAGTCTTCCCAAGTCGAAAGGCAATACCTC
>LUTY01001830.1 GCA_001640045.1 Candidatus Thiomargarita nelsonii
CAACGAGTTAGCCAATATTGCACCTCTGCGTTATTTTTGTACTCAATGTCACGCTCCCCAAGTCGATGCCAAACCCTTGGTAGAAAATACATTTCAACCCGTACAAACACTACGATAATGCGGAAAGAGGATAATTTTCTATGAGCAATAATCAAGACCCTCAGAGAAAGATTTCAGCAGAGGAGTGGAAAAACCATACACGTTCGCTGGCGAGCGGCATGTTAGTTCTTGGCTTCATGGCAGGTATTCTTTTCTTGGGAGGATTTAATACTGCCTTGGAAGTGACGAATACGGAAGCGTTTTGTATTTCCTGTCACGAAATGGAAGAAAATGTCTATCGAGAGTATCAAGATACCATTCACTACAACAATCGCACAGGAGTACGTGCCACTTGCCCTGACTGCCATGTGCCTAAAGATTGGATATTCAAGGTAGTACGCAAAATCCAAGCGACCAATGAGTTATTCCACAAACTAATGGGTACGATTGATACGCCAGAAAAGTTTGAGGCAAAGCGCCTAGAATTGGCGAGACATGTTTGGGCAAGCATGAAAGCGAATGATTCTAGGGAATGTCGCAATTGCCATGATTACGATTCGATGGACTATCCCAAGCAAGGGCAACGTGCAGTCAAACAACACATCAAAGGTTTTGACGAAAATCAA
>LUTY01001831.1 GCA_001640045.1 Candidatus Thiomargarita nelsonii
TGGTTTCAGGGATTTAACAAGAGGCTTAACACGTATGGATGGTCCAACCGGTACTTTTATTGCCTACGCAACCGCCGCTGGTGAGGTGGCAGATGATGGCAAAGGGCGTAATAGTCCATTTACAAAAAATTTGCTCTGGGCTTTGGAAACAATACCACATTTGATGGTTGGAGAGTTGTTTAAAAAAGTGGCTCAGAAAATGATTGAAGAGCAGGTGAGCGGTGAGAAATCACAAATACCTTGGCGACATTCGTCTATTATAGGCGATTTTTGCTTTGCCGCCTGTCCGGGTGTCGACGTTTCACAACAATTACGTGAATGCAAAAAACATTTTCAAGCTAATCGTTTAACCACTGGCAAAGGCGGTACCGCGTTTGTCTGTTACAGGGACGTGTTAACAAAAGACCCAAATAATGTTGAAGCCAAGGCGGGCTTAAAAGAAATTGAGGATCGTTATGTGGCTTGGATAAACCGCGCCTTGAAGAGAGGACAACGATATAAGGCTAAACGCTATTTGCCTAGATTATGCAAGGTTAATCCCAAATCACCTAATTTGACGGAAATTAAAGCGCAATTGGGAACTTCTTGTCCCCAATTGACACGAACAGCAACAATTGGATAATTTATCCATTTGAAGGCAGGATTGTTTTTTGTCATCTCCTCT
>LUTY01001832.1 GCA_001640045.1 Candidatus Thiomargarita nelsonii
CGTCAATAAATACAACAAACACATTTTGGTGTTGCCTGAAGACGACGCTAATCGCCAAATTGCAAACGGATTTATTCTTGAGCCGAATCTTAATGATAGTGCTATTCAAATTCTACCTCCTCCTGGAGGTTGGACGAAAGTTCTGAAATCCTTCAAGGACAATCATGTTTCTGGAATGTACAAATATAAGGACAGAATGATGCTTTTGGTTGTTGATTTCGATCAGGATGAAAAACGGTTGGATTATATAATAAATCAGATTCCTGATGATCTGAAGGAAAGAGTATTCGTTCTTGGCGTACAATCTGATCCGGAAAATATAAAGAAGAACATCGCAAACATCAATACTTTTGAAGAACTCGGAAAAAATATTGCACAAGATTGCGTCAACGAAACGGATAAAATATGGGATCATGAACTTCTCAAACACAACAGAAATGAGTTAGATCGTATGATTTCATCTGTTAAACGATTTCTTTTTCATTAGCAAGGAGCAAATAAGACAGGCGTGTGGTGGTTTTGAAAATGAGATTAAAATATAAAAAAAAACATTAACGACAGCCAATTTAATATTAGCAGGGATATACTTGCCACAAACTAAACTTTTTTGTCATGGAGACCAGCGGTCTAAGAGGTCCTGGAGCGGCTAAAGATTTCTCCCTT
>LUTY01001833.1 GCA_001640045.1 Candidatus Thiomargarita nelsonii
CAACCCGCCAATTGCTGCAAACACGGCGATTAAAGGCTGACACTTCAATATGTGCTGCATTTTCCTCCATTTCATCTCCGTCAATAGCTAAACTCATTTGAGAATATGTAACAAGGACAAAGGCAGTCAAATAACGATCAAAAAGCTTTCTCATTTCAATTTCTCCACGCCCAAAAAAATTAAACAAGTTAGACGCTGGGCGTATTGAACGGCTAACTAAAAGTAAAGTAGACACTCTGAATTTTGATTATTTTTTCACTCGATAACGAGCTATTGGAATATAAGTATCCCCTCATGGTAAGGGAATACTGTTCAAAAAAAGCAGTGACTAGCTGAATAAAGCTCGTAGGTTTCCATGAGTGCGTGAACTCCAACATTCAAAGGTTAATAGCTCAAAAATGTTGGGGTCCTATCGTCACCCAACCTACAAGCTCATTTTCAAAAACTTGGTTTCTTTTGCGTATATATGTTCAATAATCAGTTGGCTTATTGCCTTTATATGATTAACGTAGTGTCCTCGGAGTGGTGTCCCCAAAAATTGTTAGAATACAAATAAATGTTCAATAATCAGTTGGCTTATTGCCTTTATTGATTAACGTAGTGTCCCCAAAAAAAATTTTTTTTGCTAATTAAGAAAGAAAGCATTTACAATAAAAAATCATT
>LUTY01001834.1 GCA_001640045.1 Candidatus Thiomargarita nelsonii
GTTTTGGCAATGTCACCTCGATTACCGATCCCAATAGCAATGTGGAAACTTATGTGCAGATTTCGCTCAGCTACAACTCGCTATCGTCCCAAGCTTACTATGAGCCATTCGGCAACAAATGGCAATTCAACTATGCAACTTATTTGGTAGTCGATACCGGCGACGTGGTAACAATATTTATGCCAGATGGGCGACGTGATGTGTACTCGCCGGATGGCAATGATGGCTATCAAGCCCCAGTGGGTGTTTATAAGACTTTGAACAAACTGGCAGATAATCACTACCAATTGGAATTTCTGGACGGTACAATCTACGAATACAACATTCCTGAGGGTACTCAGTCCCAGCAACCCTTTTTAGTGGCACTGTACGACAATGATGCTAACACCTTACAATTCGGCTATGATGCCGACGCTCGGCTCACAAGCATCACTGACACACTGGCTCAGATCACGACAATCACCTATAACGCTGATGACTTAATTTCCCAAGTCACTGATCCTTTTGGCAGAAGTGCATTATTTAGTTATGATGCCAACAGCAACTTGATTGGTCTCACCGATATGGGCGGCATTACCACCACGCTCTCTTATGATGATGACGTTTAGATAACAATTTTATTGACAATTATTGACATGACCACGTTGCCGTGGACATTTCAA
>LUTY01001845.1 GCA_001640045.1 Candidatus Thiomargarita nelsonii
GCGGCATTGCTGGGTGCGGATGAGTTTGGTTTTGCAACGGGGGCACTGATTGTGGCAGGCTGCATTATGATGCGTAAGTGCCATTTGAATACTTGTCCGGTGGGCGTTGCGACGCAAGATCCGGAATTACGCAAACTTTTTAGCGGGCAAGCTGCACATATCGTGAATTATTTTATGTTCATTGCTGAAGAAACGCGAGAATGGATGGCAAAATTGGGTTTTCGCACTGTCAATGAGATGATTGGTCGTTCCGATAAATTGGATATGCGTCGCGCCATTTCGCATTGGAAGGCTAAAGGGCTTGATTTTTCACGTATTTTGTATCAGCCAACGGTTGGACCTGATGTGGCAGTCTATAATTGTGAAAAACAGGAGCATGGGCTAGAAAAAGCCCTTGATCAGGCATTGATTAAGCAGGCGATGCCGGCACTTGAGCAGCGTCAAGCCGTGCGGATGAATATGGAGATTCATAATTATAATCGCACTTTCGGTGCCATGCTTTCCGGGGAAGTGGCAAAACGTTATGGACATGCGGGGCTGCCAGAGGACACTATTTATATTAAAGTCAATGGTTGTGCTGGCCAAAGTTTTGGTGCATTCGTAGCGCGGGGTGTCACGATTGAATTGGAAGGCGAGGCGAATGATTACGTGGGTAAAGGTTTAAGCGGTGGACGCTTAATCATTTATCCGCCCAAAGGCTGTCTCATTGTTGCTGAAGAGAATATCATCGTGGGTAACACGGTTTTGTATGGTGCGATCAGTGGGGAGTGCTTTTTCCGAGGGGTTGCTGGTGAACGCTTTGCGGTGCGTAATTCTGGAGCGATTGCGGTGATTGAGGGTGTTGGCGATCATGGCTGCGAATATATGACGGGTGGCGTTGTGGTCGTCCTTGGTCCTACGGGGCGTAATTTTGCGGCTGGTATGAGCGGTGGTATTGCTTATGTACTTGATGAAAATGGAGATTTTGAACAACGTTGTAATTTGTCGATGGTGGAGTTGGAGCCTGTTGTTGAAGAAGATGTGGCGTTAGAGGATGTTTATCATCAGGGTGGCGATTTAGAAACGCATGGGCGAGTGGATGTGATGCATGATATGACGCGCCATGATGCTTTGCGTCTGAAAACGCTGATTGAGAAACATTGGCATTATACTAATAGTCGCCGCGCACGAGAAATTCTCGATAATTGGGGTGATTATTTGCCGCGCTTTGTGAAAATCATGCCGGTTGATTATCGACGTGCTTTACAGCAAATGCAGCAAACTAATTAAACGTTGTGCAAGGTACGCCTTGCACTCCTAATCCGCTCTGGAGTGCAAGGCGTACCTTGCACGATTTTTTTTGGAGGGCAAAACACAATATGGGCAAAACGACAGGATTCATGGAAATAAACCGTCAAGATCGCACTTACGCGCCTACGGCTGATCGCATTCAGCATTATCAAGAATTTGTGATACCGCTGACAGCGTCAGAGCTGACTCAACAAGGCGCACGTTGCATGGATTGCGGCATTCCTTATTGTCACACGGGTTGTCCGATTAATAATATTATTCCAGATTGGAATGATCTGGTTTATCAGGGTAAATGGCGCGAAGCTATCGCTGTTTTACATTCAACGAATAATTTTCCTGAATTTACCGGGCGGATATGTCCCGCCCCTTGCGAGGCGGCTTGTACTCTCAATATCAACGAGGCGCCGGTGACTATTAAAACGATTGAATGTGCGATTATTGATAAGGCGTGGGAAGAAGGCTGGATTGAACCGGAAATGCCGACGCATCGCAGTGGTAAACGTGTTGCTATTGTGGGCTCTGGTCCTGCGGGATTGGCTTGTGCTCAACAATTAGCACGGGCGGGACATGATGTAGTGCTTTATGAAAAAAATGATCGCATTGGTGGTTTGTTAAGGTATGGGATTCCGAATTTTAAGATGGAAAAACATATCATTGATCGGCGCATGGCACAGATGCAAGCGGAGGGTGTCACATTCCGTCCTAATAGCCATATCGGTGTCAATATACCAGCGAAACAATTGTTGGACAAATTCGATGCGATTGTCTTAACGGGTGGCTCAGAAAAGTCCCGCGATTTGGCGGTACCGGGACGGGATTTAAAGGGTGTGCATTTTGCGATGGAATTTTTGCCCCAACAAACGCGGGTTGTTCTTGGGGACGAGGTGCCGGATCAGATAAGTGCTAAAGATAAACCTGTGGTGGTTGTCGGCGGCGGTGATACGGGCTCTGATTGTATTGGGACATCTATTCGTCAGGGTGCTATTTCTGTGACGCAATTGGAAATTTTACCTAAGCCCCCGGAAAATGAAAATAAGGAGATGACTTGGCCTAATTGGCCTAATAAGTTCAGGACGTCTTCGTCTCAAGAGGAAGGTTGCGAACGTGATTGGGGAGTTTCGACTCAATCTATTGAGGGTGAAAATGGGCAAGTCACGAAAATGCACTTGGTACGAGTCGATTGGCAAAAGGATGAGAAGGGTGGCTGGCAGATGTCGGAAATCCCGGGCAGCGAATTTGAGTTAAAAGCGGATTTGGTGTTGTTGGCGATGGGATTTGTGCATCCTGTGCATGAGGGTATGCTTGAGGAATTGGGTGTTGCGCTGGATGGGCGGGGGAATGTCGATACGAAGAATTATCAGACTTCTATGAATAAGGTGTTTGCGGCGGGCGATATGCGTCGTGGACAGTCTTTAGTCGTTTGGGCTATTCGTGAAGGGCGACAGGCGGCTAGGGCGGTGGATGAGTATTTGATGGGTTTTTCGGAGTTGCCGAAATAGTGCAAGGTACGCCTTGCACTCCAGAGAGCGTTCGTTTTCCTTCGTTCCAGGCGTACCTTGCACAGCAATGCCATTAAGTTAAGCTTAAAAATTAGACATGCGGGGAGACCAATACCCCGCATGTCGTTGTAAAATAAACGAAAACTTAACCTACGAGGTTTTGGTAACCTCGTAGGTTTGCCTTAACTTAATGGCATTGACCTTGCACAGGAGCATCATTTGATGAAAAATGATATAAGCCGTAGATATAGTTTTTCAGAT
>LUTY01001836.1 GCA_001640045.1 Candidatus Thiomargarita nelsonii
ACGACAACTTCAGTTTTGTCTTTGCAACATTTACAAGTAAAATCTCCCCTGTTTAATGCCAAACTGGCCGGCGATGTCGGATTAATCGCACCGCATACGATGCAAGTTGATCTTGATTGGTCTGCCAATTTGCCCGATTTCTCCGTTGCCGGACAAGGTCAATTGAGCGGCGATACGCAAAAACTGGTCTTAACCCACACTGTCAGTAAGCCCTTAGAAATCGAATTAAATACCACGATTCGTGATGTGCTGGGCACCTTGAAAATGGAGGCGGATTTATCATGGCAAGAAATTTACTGGCCTTTAAATCCCCCAGATGAGGAATTTTTAGTCCGCAGTCAACAAGGTCATGCAAACTTATCTGGCAGCTTAGATAATTATCATCTTAATTTCAGCACAAATTTGACCGGTAAACAGGTGCCAGCAGGGCATTGGACAATCACCGCACAAGGCAATCAAGAAGGCTTGACAATCACCAAACTCCATTCTGAGACTTTAGAAGGGATGTTGAATGCCACAGGCAAAGTCACTTGGCAGCCCAAATTAGTGGGTCAATTAAACTTCAATGCTGATCAGATTAGCTTAAAAGATTTTTGGAAAGATTGGCCCGAAAATTTAAAACTCAATAGCCAATTGATTGCTAATATTGACGGAGATGATTT
>LUTY01001837.1 GCA_001640045.1 Candidatus Thiomargarita nelsonii
ACAAAAAGCTGATATCAGGTCACAAGTGGCAGCAATGGAACAGTTTTGTTTGGCGGATGGTATCTCTGTTGACGAATGGATACAAGAAATTGGTGGTGGTATGAATTTTAAACGCCAAAAATTCTTGAAACTGATGTCTCGTATTCAACAAGGTGAAATTGCTAAATTATTGATAGCACACAAAGACCGTTTGTGTCGCTTTGGTTTTGATTATTTTTGTTTTTTGGCCAAAGAAAATAATTGTGAAATCATAGTTGTTAATCAGGAATCATTAAGTCCTCAACAAGAAATGGTAGAAGACTTAATGGCGATTATTCATACTTTTTCCTGCCGTTTATATGGTTTAAGAAAGTACAAGAAAAACCTAAAAAAGGTAATTACTAATGAAAGTGACACGGATTCTGAAAAGTAAAAACCTAAATCATGGTAAATATGAACAACTAGAAGAACAAGCCAAACGATTAGGTAACATTCGCTCAGAAGTTTGGCATTCTTTTGGTTCAATTAATGGTGTTTCTATTAAAAGTGATAGAAAGATACGCGACCAATGGCTCAAAGCAAAACGTCCATTTGATGTGTCTGCGAATGCTTGGAAAGAAACCTTGCGGGATGCTTTTGGTGACATAAAAGCTAATCGCGAATCCGCCAAAGAAAAAGTTA
>LUTY01001838.1 GCA_001640045.1 Candidatus Thiomargarita nelsonii
AGCCATCTAAAAATCCTATTTCTTAAAGAAATAGGATTTCTTAAAATTGCCCTTAAATTCAAGTTCTTGTAGGAGCGAAACCCAGCTATCCGGGGGGGCCTATAGCATAATCGCGTCGTGCAGTGGCAACAGTAATCGTAAATCCGGCGATCACGTCAAGCAAGCACATCAAAGTAACAATCAGAAAAGCGGAAGTCCCTGCCGTCTCTACAAGCAAAAATAAGATTAAAAACACGATAAACACGACTAATGAAAGTGCATGTTCAAGAATCGTGCCTGTCCCTGTTCTGACCGATTTGACGATTTCAATAAATAAGGTGATTATACCTAACATGACAAATATATCACTCCCTGTTAGGCTCCATTGAGCCCCAGAGGGTAGAGGTAAACTAAAAAGTGAGGTTGGTTCAGCAAAATTCACACCTGAGACTTGCATCACAAAGTATAGTGCCAGGACAACGCCTAACAGGGGGATAAATGAAATTAGTTTAAAAATATTCATGACGATCAATCTCCTAATGTACTGAGTTAAAAAACAGCGCGGTGGATGCCATCTACCTTTTCATTATTTCAAAATTGATGAAAAATAACAACTCATCATCAAACCTATTTTATCAAAATCCAGCGATGACTCCCCCTATTATATTAGTTTTTGCGGGC
>LUTY01001839.1 GCA_001640045.1 Candidatus Thiomargarita nelsonii
GGAATCCAAGGCGATACTCGCTCAAGGGCGTATCCAAGGTAAGGATATTACTTTTGGGGATACTCACCATCCTGCTATCTCCGAAACTAACGGCGATTATGATGGACAATATTTGTTTATCAACGATAAAGCCAATCCACGGATTGCCGTGATTGATCTACATGATTTTGAGACCAAACAAATTGTCGTTAATCCGGTGTTTAAATCTTCCCACGGTGGCGCGTTTGTCAGTGAAAATACTGAATACGTCATCGAAGCCGCTCAATATCCGACCCCTTATGAAAATGAATATGTGCCACTGGAGCTGTTCAATGAACGTTATCGGGGTGGCATGACCTATTGGCATTTTGATCGAAAGCAAGGTCAGATTGTTCCCGAAGCGTCTTTCACGGTGATGGCACCACCTTATAGCCAAGATTTGTCTGACTTTGGTAAAGGCCCCTCTGCGGATTGGTCTTTTACTAACTCATTTTGTTCTGAACGCTATGTCGGTGGCATTGAGCGTGGCAGACCTCCATTTGAAGCCGGTTGCTCAGCTAAAGATACTGACTTTTTGCATGTCGTTAATTGGCGTAAAGCGGCTGAGTTAGTCAAAGCCGGTAAAGCGACTAAAATTAATGGTCATGATGTGCTCACCATTGACACTGCTGTCAAAGAGG
>LUTY01001840.1 GCA_001640045.1 Candidatus Thiomargarita nelsonii
GCATTGTTCTATCTCCGCCGAGTGCCGCCGCGCCTAATATTATTTTAACTTTGGCGGTAGCTGACTGTGTACATATTTTAGTCACTTTTTCCCATGGTTTGAAAACTGGGAAGGAAAAAAGTGCTGCTTTAATAGAAAGCTTGCGTATTAATTTTTTACCGGTGTTTTTGACCAGTTTGACAACAACCATCGGTTTTCTCTCGATGAACTTTAGTGATGCACCGCCATTCCATGATTTAGGCAATATTACTGCCATGGGAGTTGGCATTGCTTTTGTTCTTTCGATGACATTCTTGCCTGCGGCATTGATGATTTTGCCTGTTCACACGAAAAAAAATACGACTTGGCTTGCTCGTGCTATCAATCAAATCGCGGAAATAGTCATTCGCGAGCATAAAACACTTTTTTTGAGAATAACGCTAGTCATTATCGGGATAGTCGTTTTTATTCCAAGAAATGAATTAAACGATGAGTTTGTTAAATACTTTGATAAAACGGTTGATTTTAGACAAGCGACAGATTTTACGACGGAAAACCTCACAGGCGTTTATTACATTAGTTATTCCTTGGATTCTGGTAAACAGGATGGCATCACTGAGCCAGTGTTTCTTGCCAAGATAGAAGCATTTGCTAATTGGTATCGAGAACAACCTGAAGT
>LUTY01001841.1 GCA_001640045.1 Candidatus Thiomargarita nelsonii
CACAGGCAGCAGCGCTTAACTCTTGCACAGCAGCCTTGCATGTGAGTATGATTGCCGCCAATTTGAATCCCGGCGATGAAGTGATTACCACGCCACTGACTTTTTGTGCGACCATTAATGCGATTATTCACGCCGGTGCGACACCGGTATTAGCGGATATTAATCCGCAGACTTTGAATATTGATCCAGCAGCTATCGAAGCGCGGATTACGCCGCGCACGAAAGCCATTTTACCCGTGCATTTTGCTGGACTTCCTTGTGAAATGGACGCTATCATGGCACTGGCGGCGCGTTACCATTTAACAGTGATTGAAGACTGCGCCCATGCCATAGAAACCGAATACAAAGGACGTAAAGCTGGCACTTTTGGTGATTTTGGTTGTTTTAGCTTTTATGTCACTAAAAATGTGGTGACTGGCGAGGGCGGGATGGTGCTTGCGAAACAGGAAAAAGATATTGGTCGAGTTAAAATGCTGGCTTTGCACGGAATGAGCAAAGATGCGTGGCACCGCTTTGGTGATGCCGGTTTTAAACATTATTATGTGGTTGAATGTGGCTTTAAATATAATATGATGGATTTACAAGCCGCGATTGGTATTCACCAACTGGCACGAGTAGAAAGCAATTGGCAACACCGCCAAGCGATTTGGAATGGCT
>LUTY01001842.1 GCA_001640045.1 Candidatus Thiomargarita nelsonii
TAACGCAATGATTCAACTGGCACAAAATGAAGTCCCTGTTTTGCCTATAGAACTGGCAAGGATTGGAAAACGTGGCTCAATTTATTCTCAAGGCGGGTGGTTTAATAAAATGACGATGGAGCGTCACGTAGGCATTCCAACGCTGGAGCGTTGGAACGATAAAAATAAATCACCTAAATCGGACTTTTTTATAAGCCAAGTTTTTGGAAAAAACTTGGTTTTCCAATGCACAGCACATTAAAGGAACAAAGCATGAAAACTCAATCACAATGGGTGATAAAACCAGATGTACCTGATGAAATTTACACAGATCGTCAAGAATTTATAGAAGGTTTTGTCAAAGATGCCTACGAAGCCATTCGCCGTCGCACAATGTCAATGGTTTTATTAGGACAACGGCGCATGGGCAAAACGGAAATATTCAAGCGTGTCGTCAACCGTTTGTTTTTTGAGCAGGATCACACTGATCCAAAGGCTGTGATCCCCGTTTATTTCTCCTTTCCTGAAGAGAAAATTGACCTGTGGGAATTTTCTATCAGATACGTGGAGAATTTTATTCGCTGGTATGCTGCTTTTCGGCTACGTAATCCCAATCTGATTTTAAGAAATGAAATCCATCGGCATGAGTTGCCAGACTTTGTCAGAGCAAACTTGGAA
>LUTY01001843.1 GCA_001640045.1 Candidatus Thiomargarita nelsonii
AGTGGGAAAAACGGTTTATTCTGACGTTGGCTTTCCTTATGAATAGCCTCCGCGCATGATTCGGTACTTAGCGTCATCCAGCTTAATACTTTAATGAAAACGGAGAGCGTTCAATTTGTATGAGGTCATTAGTTATGATCAAAGATATTTGCCCAGTCTGCGAAACGGATGAGTTAGTTGTTAAAAAAGGGCCTTGGAATTTTGCTGTACTTCTTTAATAATCATTGCTTTAATATCATATTGCTGAGCCAAACTTGACCATTGTGACACCGCCTCTTTTACTTGTTTTATCATGTCGGTTAAATGGCGTACACCGTATTTTTCAGCCAGCACTTTTAAATCTTTTAGTTGTGGCTTTTTTCCTTCACCATTAATGCTCATTGTGTGTTCACCAGCCATACCATCGGTGGGCATTAAATCATAAGCTGGTGCCAATTGCCATTGTGCTTGTTTATCAAATCTAAAGGAAAAATTTTTGACATGATCATCTCGATTATGGGCCAAAATATTAAATAACATCCGTCTAAAAGCTTGTTCTACCGCAGATTGTTGTTTGGTTAAAACTTGGGTCACTTGCAAATAAGTATCATAATCACAAGAGGGAATCCGATGATCGGCATGAATTAATCCCCCTAAAGTATGAGTATGAATACGCTG
>LUTY01001844.1 GCA_001640045.1 Candidatus Thiomargarita nelsonii
TAAAAACAAACAATTGCACAAGTCCATTGTAAAAAATCAAGATGAAAGTTCAATCACTACACCTAAAACATTTCAAACGATTTCGTGAACAATCGTTTGATTTTACTGATCCAGAAACCGGCTTGACCAAAAATTTGATTGTCTTAGTCGGGAAAAATGGCTCTGGAAAAACCAGCCTTCTGTAAGCCATCGCCGCCGTATTGGGCAATATTTGATACCAATTCTCAATTGAATATCATTTTATGAGTTCTAACTAAAAATCCTAGATCGAATCGATCTAGGATTTTTTAAATCGCGTTTCAATTCAGAATTGGTATGATTTTTAAGGTAGAGTTTTCACCTGCAAAAATCACTGCTACCCCAAAATTTTTCATTAAACTTGTCCCTTTTTAATTGTAGGGTGGGTAGAGCGGAGCGAAACCCACCGCCGCCGCCTACTTTGTGGTTTAATGTGATAAATGCTGCGGCTTTTAAATGGCGACGGGCTTCTCGAAATGCGCTTTTTGTAACCGATACTCCGTTGTCCAGCTTTTTGAAAAAATCATTCAAAACAAGCTGTAACGGCTTGATGCTTTTTTGTAATATTAACAAAACAACTATCACTCGATGTTCTAGTTTTTTTAACTTGACAAAAAAAATCGGGGGTTAATATTAAAA
>LUTY01001853.1 GCA_001640045.1 Candidatus Thiomargarita nelsonii
TAAAACCCAAGAGCAATGTTTGGCCCAGCGTATGGCTCAGATAGTACAAGTGCTGGAATCTTTTGCACCCAGTGAACGGGATAAAATCGTTGCGATACTCAACACTCGGCGTTTACGGGTTTTTCTGAGCAAAGCGACTTTACCCCCAGCAGAGTGCATACAAACCAACTTGTCTTTTTTCGTTCCCTTTCTGACTAGGATGCATCAACACTTAGAGAATAATCGGGCTTTATGTATCACCAAGCTCAACGTGTCGCCCACTTACTCTTTCATGGTCAACATAGGCTTGCAAACGCCATTGCATCCCCCTTTTGTCGCTGAGGTGCAACTACAGGACGGCAGTTGGGTGGGCTTTGAACATGTCCACATTTCCCAAGAAGACATAGCTACACCTTGGCGACTACTTATCACATTAGCCGTGTTGCTGATTACGGTACTGAGTTTATCCCTGTTAGCCGTGCGCTGGCTGACGCGCCCCTTAGCGATTTTGGCGGATGCCGCTGAACATTTGGGGCGAGACATCCACCATCCACCGCTGCACGAAAACGGTCCGACGGAAGTGCGACGAGCAGCTCACGCATTTAACACCATGCAGGCGCGACTGACCCGTTATTTGGAAGACCGTGCCCGCATTCTCATTGCGGTTTCCCATGATTTGAAGACACCCATTACACGCCTACGGCTGCGGGTTGAACAGTTAGACGATCACCAGCTCCACGACAGCATTCTCAAAGACTTGGATGAGATGCAGGCCATGACGGCGGCCACTTTAGATTTTATGCGGGGTTTGGAAAACACTGAGCCGGTTCAACCGTTGGAGGTTCGTGCCCTGCTGGAGAGCCTACAAGCGGATTACGAAGACATGGGACTATCAGTGACTATTGAAGGCGATATTCCACCGCCCTATCCTGCACGTCCCCAATCTCTCAAGCGTTGTTTTATCAATCTCATCGACAACGCGCACAAGTACGGTCAGCGGGTTACAGTCAGTCTCAAAAACCAGTCCGAGCAATTGCAAATTATCATTGCTGATGACGGCCCTGGCATTCCAGAAGCGGCATTAGAAACGGTATTTGAACCTTTTTATCGTTTGGAAACGTCCCGCAGCCGTGCAACGGGTGGCACGGGTTTGGGATTAAGCATAGCGAGAAATATTGCCCGTGCACACGGGGGAGATATCATCTTGCGTAATCGTGGGTGCGGTGGGCTAGAGGCTATCGTTAGTTTACCAAATACTATTTTCTAAATAAAAAAGTGTGTTGCAATGGATGAAAAAGATTTTATAGAGCAGGCTATCAGGCTTTCTCTTGAAAATATCAAAACTGGGGAGGGAGGCCCTTTCGGTGCTGTTATAGTCAAAGAAAAAAAGATTATTGCCACTGGCAAAAATATGGTTATAGCATGGAATGACCCGACAGCACATGCTGAAATTGTGGCTATCCGAAAAGCTTGTGAAGCGTTAAGCTCTTTCCAACTGACTGGCTGCGAAATTTATACCAGTTGCGAACCTTGTCCGATGTGTTTTGGAGCTATTTATTGGGCGAGACCCGATAAAGTTTATTACGCTAATACGAGAAAAGAGGCGGCCCTCATTGGTTTTGATGACTATTTTATTTATGAAGAAATTGCCAAGCCGCCCTTGATAAGAAAAATTCCTTTTATACATATTAAGCACGACAAAGCCATTGTTGCTTTTGAACAGTGGAACGCCAAAACTGATAAAATAGTTTACTGAATAAAATAAAGGTTATTGCGTCCTAATTGTTTATTTAAAAATACACCAACCGTGTGAGATAGCAAGCGTAGGGTGCGTCCCACGCACATTCTTGATGTTGCTGTAGATTAATGGTGCGTGGTGAGATGGTGCGTAGGACGCACCCTACGCTCGCTGTGCGAAGTGAAAGTGATAGCAGGGCACGGAGGTTGACCCATGTCCAGCTTTTTGACCCCAGACGGCAAACACCCATCTACTCAAACAAGTCGTTCTCTTATGGCAAGCGCAGCGTTCCAATCATTTTTAAAAAAGGCTCTATAATCAGGCCCATATTGCCAGAGCTTATGTATTGGTTTATCAATTGACCGGCCAATCTGTCTATGCCACTGTTGCCCGACAAACGCTGGATTATGTACTACGAGAAATGACCTCAGATCAGGGTGGCTTTTATTCGGCAACGGATGCGGATAGCGAAGCTGAACGCGCTTGAAATCTGTGAAAATCTGGCGGTATGAAAAATCCTATTTCTTTAAGAAATAGGATTTTTTTGAGATTTTAGACGCTAAGCTCGGTGGATCAAATCAAGCGGGTGTCGATTCGGCTTAAATTTCAGGCTTGCAATGACAAAATGTGTTTACCGCCGGAGGTTTTTAAGAGGGTGGTGGCTAAATAAGCCTTTATTGCTGAACAGGTGACTTTTTCTTAGCTAGCGTAGGGTGCCTCCCAGGCACATTTTAGGATGGCAGTATTTGCTTGGTACACTGTACGACAGGACACACCGAATCTCAAGATTCTCTCGTCGGGAGCATTTCTTTCGGACTGCGATTGCATTCAACATGGATATGTGTTTTAATGTTTTTGTCTTATGCACCAGCGCCGAGGGCAAGGCGTTGACGGTGATTATTAAAACAATAATTTAGTTTATGCGCTCCCATTTTTAGCCACTTTGGGAGTAATTATAATCCTAAAGTATGGAGTTCTGCTATCAGCATTTCGAGCATTTTAGGACAGACATATACAATTAATTATATTAATGCTACAATAAAATTTATCTATAGGTTTTCAGACCGCTAAAGACGGGTGGGTTAGAGAAGGGCTGAAAGCCAGGACAAGAAGGAGCCAATTTGACATCGGAAAAACCAATTTCAATAGTGGGCGCAGGTAATTGGCTTATTTCTTATGACAGGATCGGTCCAGAGGTACTCTCTATGATTCAGGAGCGTTATGGCCCTGAAGTGGAACTTATACTTATAGCGGTATAATTTTTTTGATCGCCTAACTTTGTTTTATGACAAACCGACTTGATCACATCCTTATCGTTGACGATGACCCAG
>LUTY01001846.1 GCA_001640045.1 Candidatus Thiomargarita nelsonii
ATAAATCCAGGCGACTACGGTCATATAGAGGGACAGTGTCACCCACATGCGTTGGGCACTTGAGAATTCATAAGGGATTTCGCCAAAGCCAATGGTGGTGCCCATAAAGGAGACAAAATAAAAGGCGTGGAAGAAGTCCATACGCCAAGGCTGCCCTTGAGCATCTACTCCTTCAATCAAGGTCATACCTACCATTGCTACCGTATACGCTGTTAATAATATTAATAATGGTACACGCATACGACGCATCACCCAAAAAATAATGGTATTCATCGACGTAATATCGCTGTTTCAATGACGAGCAGTAGAACTGAGATGACATTGGCTAACAATGCGCCGCCAGCCAGTGAGACAATACTTGCCATCACTGTTGGTGTCATGCCCACTTCGTACACATGCACGGCAATACCCCAGACAAGGGCAGCGGTAAATAGTTGTAAATCGGCTACCAAGCTCGTTGATAATAGTAAGGCACCGACGTGTGAACGATCTCCAAATTTAAGAATAGTCGCTACTAAATTGACAACAATCACGGCGGCTAGTTCATAGACATGATGATGAGCATGATTGTCTATATCGCCTAAGCAAAAACCAAAATTTAAGGCAAAGAGTTTTCAAGGGATTAAAATATTAGAAACCGGTATTTTTATATGTGGC
>LUTY01001847.1 GCA_001640045.1 Candidatus Thiomargarita nelsonii
CCAGGTTTTGTAGGGGCAGACCTGTGTGTCTGCCCTTAATTTAATGGCATTGACGCTCTGCGTGGGAATGCCTGCCTCGACGCTCTGCGTCGAATAATTACTGATTGACTCGCGTCTGCACAGGATTACCAAACCACACATTGCGTACCCATTTTCGGACCAAATCCACTGGTATCAAAACAAGAGCAAACATGACCATATACAACCATTCCATGGGTTCTAGGGGCACAGTGCGTAATACATCGCCGCCTATGTAAATAAAAGTCGTTTGGACAGTGAAGATAAGAAAAATAATCCCCAAAAAGAGTTTATTCTCCAAAATGTGTTCAAACAGATTCAAGCCTTGAGTGCGAGCGTTGAATGTATTAAAGGCATGCATGAAAACAAAAAAGCCAAAAAAGGCCGTTAAAAATATGGCTTCGGCTTTTTCACTCTCAATCGGCATTCCCCGTGAAAACAATTCACGGATAGGCGCGTAGTTTAAGAAAAACAGACTCGCTAACGCAGCAACGCTACCGTTGATCAGGATAGAAGCCCACATATCTTCACTAATGAGTTGTTCATCTTTGGGAATGGGCTTTTCTAACATGTAACGCGATAATGCCGCTTCTCCCGCAAAAGCTAAGCCTGCCAGTGTATCCATAATAATATTAATCC
>LUTY01001848.1 GCA_001640045.1 Candidatus Thiomargarita nelsonii
AACCCATTCGTTTGAAAATACGCCCTGTCTGACATTTTCAAGATAATCTTTTAGCGCATCGCAATGACTACAAAAAAGCCTTAGAGGTTCTGAATAATGTTGCCACAGAATTAGGGGTGCGCGAAATACAAGGCGATGAACACATTGCCAAAATTTCTTTAGTCGGTGTAGGAATGCGCTCACATGCAGGGATTGCTAGCACTATGTTTAAGGCGTTGGGTCATTACGGGATTAATATCCAGATGATTTCAACTTCAGAGATCAAAATTTCGGTGGTTGTGCATGAGGATTTCTTAGAATTAGGGGTTAGAGCCTTACATGCTGCTTTTAATTTGAAGGAAAAACCGAATCAAGAATGACGCACGCGACGCTCTGCGTCGAGGACATATTTACATTAAACTTTTTTGGGATTCGGGTGCTCTGCCTATTGAGGTGCGCCCGACACCGAAGAGCTTGGAGCTTACTGGATTATTTAGAAAGGAAGGAGAAAATCTATGCTAATTTTGACAAGGCGTGTTGGTGAATCATTGATGATAGGGGATGACATAACAGTCACGGTGTTGGGTGTCAAGGGTAATCAAGTACGAATCGGGGTGAGTGCGATAATTTCCATGGGATGGTCATTTGTCAATAATGCCTTGACTAATTCAGAGCCA
>LUTY01001849.1 GCA_001640045.1 Candidatus Thiomargarita nelsonii
ACAGGTTCATTGTTTTTGACTAAATGCCATTGTAGTATTTTTCCACGCTTGATAGGAATAGCACTTTCTAGATTTCGATGCGTTTTTTGTGTGGGCGAAAAGCTGAGGATAGGGGTTAATCCGTAGTCAGATAATTCTAGTGTGCGAGTCTCTATTGAAAAAGCGTCTTCGACAGTCAACCAGAGAAATAGGGTATTGTTATTATTATCAGCATCGGGTGATTGCAATTGACAAATATACTGGTTGGGCAATAAAGGCGTGTCTAAAATAAATTCAGTCCATTGATTATCTTGTACGCTTGCGCCTTCTCGTTTAAGCTCTGTGACTAATTCAAGTCTATCTTGTTGTTTTTTAAAGATAGACAGCACTAAGTGACAGTGGTTAATCCTGCCGCAGGTGCCCAATTTTAAAAAAATCGCAGAAATAGGTTCGCTATTCGCTATCTGCCATTGCACGGTTTTTCCATTTAATATGGGAATAGAGGTTTCTATATCTCGCTCACTTTCTTCTGTGGGCGAGAAACTCTCAACAGGGGTTAAACCATAGTGGGATAATTCTAGTAAGGTTTCTGTTGATGAGAAGGTGATGTGGGTTGCAATGCGGCTGATAAGTTGAGAGATTTTTGAGCAGTGCAAAGCGTGTTGTTTGATATTTAG
>LUTY01001850.1 GCA_001640045.1 Candidatus Thiomargarita nelsonii
TATGAGATGTTGTGTTAAACGCAATTCCAACATAACCAATCTCAGACAGTGAAATGTGTTGTGAAATGCGTTGTGTCAGATTAAGACACCAAAACAAGGGATGTTCTTCTTTTACCCTAAGAACATTCTCTGGAATCCGATCCAAATCAATACACATGGCTCGCTGTTGTATGCCAAATCTTTTGGCAAGTCGTCTCGCTAATTTATTCGTTTTCTCAGATGTGAGGTGTTGTGGATAAAATTTATCTGCGATGTATTCCGCATCGTAGAGTTTAGCAGTCATGCATTCTGTTGTGGCTATATATACGTTACTCATTTTCAAACATTTATTTTGATTTAAATCACCTTGAAGCTGGAGTGCAAGGGGAACGATCACGATCTTTCACTACGTTTGAGAAAACCGTGATCGTTCCCTTTGCACTCTGCTCCTGTTTGCCAGTCTTTTTACCATTAAGGTTGGATGTAGCGATAACCTTCCTCTTGTAAATCAATAATCGCCGAGATCCCGGCAGTGACAAAACCAATGCCTTTGAGCAGATTGACTTTGACAACACCTTTATTATGGGCAGTGTTTTGGCAAAACAGCACTTTTACGCTTGGATGATTAACCAGCTTTTCCATTTGATACTGGAAAGGATTGTTTGCCAGGTGTTTT
>LUTY01001851.1 GCA_001640045.1 Candidatus Thiomargarita nelsonii
TGCGCGTGCAAAGTTAAAATTGCGCCAATTATCTGTGCTGCTGCTGTGAGATTGCAGCCCTTGTCTAACTGGTTTGCCAACATCTTCTTTCTGAACAAACCAGGTTTGTTGGTCCTCTTGAAAAATAAAATGTTTTTCTGCATCTGCTATTTCCAGCATATTAGCATCATTAAAAAGCAGTCCAGCCATCAAAATAGGTAATTTTCTGCCCTGCATAACCCCTCCGTAGTGAATCCAGCCCCCCCCCGCTTTAGCAACACCGTATAGGTCGATTCCCAGTTGAACAAAACGTATCAATAAGGTTTCTTTTTCAGCATTGCTGTAGTCAAGCATTAAAGAGAGTGCTGCATCTGAAATAGCCTGTGCGATCTCTCTTCCATAGTCAGGCATATTATCCTCAGGATGGATATATCGGCTCACCCATGAATTTATGTGATCGATCCAGGGTCTTTCAAACTGTCTTTCTAAATCTGAAAGAGAAGGCTCAGTTTCGATTTCATCTCTCTTTAAAAAAGGCTTGGTGATGATTGAATAGTCCAATTCATCTTTATTGTGGTATATCGTTTTATCTGTGCCTGAATATGGGGGTCTAAAGCTACCCACTGATCGACCCAAGGTCGCACCGGCTCCAACAAATCCAAGGCCAATGACGGAC
>LUTY01001852.1 GCA_001640045.1 Candidatus Thiomargarita nelsonii
CTTTGACAGCCCAAAAACAGCCCGTTCCAAGACATGCAGAAATTGACGATGCTTTGGCTAAACATATCAGAAGACGTTTGGGTTTATCATAAGGTAAGGCGTTTTTTGCTGGTAACTGAGTTTCATGTAGGGTGGGTAGAGCAAAACCCACCAATCATTTTCTCGTTCCCACGCTTCGCTGCGGAATGCCCGCCTGGACGCGGAGCAACTGCAAGAAAAAAAAACCGAGAACGATCTAATGATCTTGCCCCGTCTCCCCCCGTAGTCCATGCCACACGCCCCATCATCTGGATGCCAGCGAGCGTAGGGTGCACGCACATTTTTGATGTCGGTGTAGATTAAGATGGTGCGTAGGACGCACCCTACGCTTGCTGTGATATTAATGTTCCGAAGGAAATATATCATTTCATAAGAATTAGACGGGGACTGTTTAACAAAACATCTAACAATGGCGGCATCAACACGGAGTGATAATGGAGTCCAAGATTTATCTTGGGCGAGTCCAAGATAAATCTTGGACTCCAAAATTTACAAAAAAAAATGAGACTGTGGTCATTGCATCCAAAATATCTTGATCCGAAAGGCTTAGTTGCTTTGTGGCGTGAAACGCTTTTGGCACAAAAGGTATTACTTGGGGAAACAAGAGGTTATCGAA
>LUTY01001863.1 GCA_001640045.1 Candidatus Thiomargarita nelsonii
ACTCAAATTTGATTTAAGGAAATTATTAAAATTATATGATAATACTATCAATCAATTTCAAGTTTAAGCGGTTTGCTTACCACCTATCAGTTTTGTTTAACTCATTGAACTCTGTACGGATCAAAAAAAAGTTATCAGTTATCAGTAATGCAGTCCAGTAAGTGCATTGCACAAGTGGCAGTGTCACCTTTGTCCTTGACTTCCGTGATATGTTTATTATACTAAGCGAGTAGATTTGAAATCTGTGAAAATCCAGAAACCAAGTACTAAAGAAAAAACTTGGATTATCGCTTGCTCCGTTTTCACAAAACTCAAAGGCGAGATGTATAAACATGATAACTGATAAAATCAAAGGTTTACAATTTTTGTCCTGTACTGAGCTTGGAAAGTTAGAAATATCGGCTGAGAAATCTGCGGCTATAAATAAAGCCTTAGAAAACACAGCGATAGAGCTTCACAACAAAATCATTTCTTCCCCCAAAATTAATTTAAAACAAGTGAGCCAACACGCAAGAATGCTCGCAACAGTGCCATCAAACCTCAAACTCCATTTAGCCTTTAATGACAATGACTCAATTCCGGTAGAAGTGACATCTAAAATAATGTTGACGATATGATCATCTAACAGATTGACTTCATCCACATATAACATGCCTTTTTCGTCAGCATTTTCCAGCAAGCCCCTTTGCCAAACCGCGTTACCACCGATTAATTCATTGACTTTCCAACCGCCCACCAGGCGATCTTCGGTAGCATTAATTGGCAAAGTCACCGGCAATTGCCCCGCTATCATTTGAGCAAACGCTCGCACCGCCGTCGATTTTCCGGTACCACGCTCGCCACTCAATAAAACGCCACCCATACGCGGCGCAATATAGGCTAATTCCAGCGCCAGTTTTAACTGAGTTTGTCCAATAATCCAAGGATTATATTTCCCCTACGAAACGGCATATTATGTAGGGGCAATCCCTTGTGGTTGCCCCGGCACGATATGGCATTGTAGCGAGCGTAGGGTGCGTCCCACGCACAACATAAGGTGTATGGATTGATGGTGGACGCACCCTACTCTTGCTCTGTTGCATTTTTGTCAGAGTCCAAGATTTTTGAAGAAGTCCAAGATAATTTACACATTAATTAAAATTTAATAACAAAATCAATTATTAAAAAAAAATATTCAAGTGATATCAAACCTCAAAAAATACGAATAATAGCTTGAATATACAAAAAAATGAATTAATTTTTCAAATAACGCCTAGACTTGACAAACTTTAAAAGTCAGGTATCATAATTCGATGCCATATCGTGGCTCTGTTATCTTGTTTTAAAACAAGAGGTAAATTAGTATGTTAAAAAATTCTCATTCATGGTGTTTTATTCCATTATTAGGGCTGGCTTTATTATCGCCTTTAGCGCAAGCGGCCACTGACTGCACGCTTGTCACTGAAATTCCATCAACGGAATGTAATGCCCTTATCGCTCTCTATAACAGCACTGATGGTGCGAACTGGTCGAATAACACCGGCTGGAATGTGACAAATACGCCCTGTAGTTGGTATGGAATCACATGTCAGAATGCACAGGTAACAACAATTAATCTGTACAGCAACCAACTTACTGGTTCTCTCCCCGCCGATTTGGGAAACTTGAGCCAGTTACAATCTCTCAGTCTGTATGACAACCAACTCAGCGGTTCTATCCCCGTTGAATTGGGGAACTTGACTCAGTTAACTTTTCTCTCTCTGTGGAATAATCAACTCAGTGGCTCTATCCCCGCCGAATTGGGAAACTTGAGCAATTTACAAACTCTCTTACTGTCTTCCAACCAAATCAGCGGTTCTATCCCAATGGAATTGGGCAACTTGAGTCTTTTGAAAAAACTAGAACTGCCTAACAACCAACTCAGCGGCTCTCTCCCCGCCGAATTGGGCAACTTGAGCCAGTTACAAACTCTCTCTCTGCATGAAAACCAACTCAGCGGCCCTATCCCCGCGCTATTGGGGAACTTGGGTGCTTTAAATACACTCAAACTATGGGGCAACCAACTCAGCGGTACTATCCCCGTGGAATTGGGAAATTTGTTCAATTTGAAAAAGCTATGGCTGAGCCACAATCAACTCAACGGTCCTATTCCCGCAGAAATTGGAAACTTGAGTAATTTGAATACACTCAATCTGAACCACAACCAACTCAGCGATTCTATCCCCGCAGAAATTGGAAACTTAAGCCGTTTGGTGGAACTCAATCTGCACAACAACCAACTGTGCGGCGAGATTCCTGTTGAGTTGATGAACTTGAATTGGTTACTGTGGCTCAAATTAGACTACAACCACTTAACGGCTTCTGATCCTGCGCTTATCGCTTGGCTGGATAGCAAAAACCCGGGTTGGGCGAGCACTCAAACACCTTGTCAGATTGCTAGCGCTAAGAACGATCTTATCATTGATTTTGGCGAAAGTCAGGGCCTCAAGGTTTGGCTAAACAACAGTAGTTGGGTTCAGTTACATGAGAATTCACCCTACAGCATGGCGACAGGAGATATAGAGGGTAGCGGTCAAGATGAAGTGATTATTGATTTGGGCCAAAATAACGGTGTTTGGGTGCTGATGAATAACACGGCGCCTTGGGTTAAATTGGATCCATACTGGACAGAAAGCATTGTGACCGGAGATATAGATGGTAGTGGTCAAGACGATGTGATTATCGATTTTGAGCCAAACGACGGTCTTTGGCGGTGGATGAATAACAGCACTTGGTTTTCTTTGGATAATTCTTCGGCAGAAAGCATGGTGACCGGAGATATAGATGGTAGTGGTCAAGACGATGTGATTATCGATTTTGGCCCCGGCGAGGATAACGGTGTTTGGGGGAGGATGAATAACAGTGCTTGGGTTCAATTACGCACGGAATCGCCAAACAGCATGGTAAGCGGAGATATAGATGGTAGTGGTCAAGATGATCTGATTATCGCTTTGGGCACTGGCATTGAGGTGTGGATGAATAATAGTGCTTGGGTTCAATTGTACCCCCAATCGGCAAA
>LUTY01001854.1 GCA_001640045.1 Candidatus Thiomargarita nelsonii
AACGAAGTAATTAAAAACCACAATTGAGTCCTAATTCAATGAGTTTAGTCTCGATCCTTTATTACATAAAATTGGTTGTCGTTATTGCTGGGATTAAAAAAACGCCAAACTAAGAGCATATAAGTACCGAATTTTCATAATAAAAAATAAAATAGCAGGCTAATTAACGTTATTGTAGGAATCCACCTTTGGTCTGGAGCACCCAGACCGAAGGTGGACTCCTATTTTAAACCCTCTGGAAATAATTATGACGGCTCATACCATTACCCTTACTTTACCTGAAAACGTTTATAAACTGTTGCAGGCGCAGGCTATCACTCGTTCTCTGGATGAAGTCGCTACACGGGTACTGACGCAAAGCTTGCCGCCGGTTGAAGAAGATTTACCCCCAGCCCTTGGTGCTGAACTAGAATCAATGGCAGCCTTGTCTGACGATCTGCTCTGGCAAATTGCCCAAAGCTCAATGAATCAAGATAAAATTGCGCTTTATGATGTTTTATTAGCACGACACAAGGCAGGCTCCTTGACACCAGTTGGCAGAGAATGGTTAACTCAATTGCGAGAAGATAGTGAGGAATTAATGTTACGCAAAGCCCATGCTGCATGTTTGTTTATTTCGCTCCGCTCACAATTTTAATTTTCGTTCATCAAAAT
>LUTY01001855.1 GCA_001640045.1 Candidatus Thiomargarita nelsonii
AAGATTTGGATGTTCCCCTGGATTTTGATTCGGTAGCGGCACGCCGTTCTAGTCTAGGTACGGGCGCGATGATTGTTGTTTCGGAAGGTACCGGTATTGTGAAACGGGTGGCAGAATATGTGAGTTTTTTTGCTCACTCTTCTTGTGGACAATGTCCTCCGTGCAAAACGGGCACTTATTATATTGCTATGCTGTTGAACAAGATTGATATGGGGCAAGGACGTAGAGCGGATTTAGAGGCATTGATTAATCTTTGTGAAATCTTGCCAGGGAGTGGACGTTGCGCTTTAATTAATGGTGCGGTTAAGGTGTTGGAGAGTTCGTTGTATCATTTTATGGGGGAATATGAACAATCCTTGAAAGATTGAGGGGTAGCCTACGCTTATTACAATAACTACAAGGATTATATGTAAAAAAGGATAAGTCAAAACAAAAAAATAAATATATACTTAACTAGGCCATAAACTAAACAATTCTGTCATTTCGACCAGCGGGAGAAATGACAGAAAAGTTTAGTTTGTGCCCATGCTAAGTATACCAAGGGCAACCATAAAGGATTGCCCCCTTAGGAACGTGCATGAAATAACTTCTTCAAGTTAAAACCAAAGTCAAAACCAGACCTGCCAGGTTAAAACCAAACCTGGCAGGTCAAAA
>LUTY01001856.1 GCA_001640045.1 Candidatus Thiomargarita nelsonii
CATCAATCCATACACCAGATTTCAATAGTTAGGTGCGTGGGACGCACCCTACGCTTGCTGGCGCGTCGATACGGGGTTCCCACGCTAAAAATATCTCAAAAAAACTTGACATTTTTTTATTTTTAAAGTATATTTCACGTAAAAAAAAAATGGACTCTCAAGCATTCAAGTAACCCATCGCGAAAGACGGCGAGGGGATAAAGCGCTGAGACTCCCTAGTTCATAGATGTAGTTAGTTGTGCTCCATGACGTACAATGTCAATAATTATCAATGAAATTGTTAGATTGTGTGTTTTTATCGTCCCAGAATGGTTTTATGGAGGTTATCATGATGATTTCGAGTGTGATGAGAAAAAGTGCCCCTTTACTGATGCTTATGCTGCTCGGTTTTCTTGTCAGTCTTCCTTGGTCCTCGGTGGCCAACGAGCTGACAGTGACTAAAATCGGCCAGTGGGGGGGTGGTGGAAACTATGATGATGTGGCTGTTGCCGGCAATTATGCTTATGCCGCTACCGGTCGGGGGCTTGCCATTGTTGATATAAGTACCCCCACCGCGCCGACTTTAGCGGGCAGCTATGACACCTCTGGCTCTGCTTTGGGCGTGGCTGTAGACGGCAACTACGCTTATGTGGCGGATGGGTCTAGTGGTTTAC
>LUTY01001857.1 GCA_001640045.1 Candidatus Thiomargarita nelsonii
GATAGCCTCAGCCACCAAATCAAGAAAGTGCAAGCTATCGAAGCGTTAGGGGCCGAGGTTTTGATCGCCTCTGCTGATGTTGCGAATCTGCAAAAAATGCAACAGGTAATCATGATAGCCGAGGAACGGTTTGGTCAACTCAATGGAGTCATCCACGCGGCGGGCATTATGGAAGAAAATTCAACGGTTAAAGAAATCAGTCAAACTGATTGTGAGCGACAATTTCAGTCCAAAGTACATGGTACCTTAGTATTAGAGAAGGTTTTGCAAAATAGATCGCTTGACTTTTGTTTATTGCTATCTCACTTATCCTCTGTGTTAGGTGGGTTAGGGTTTGTCGCCTATTCTGCAGCGAATATCTTCATGGACGCTTTCGTGTACCGGCATAATCAAATCAATCCAACCCAGTGGTTCAGCATAAACTGGGATGGCTGGCAATCGGAAATCAATCCGACACTGATTGGCTCATGGGGAGCCAGTTTGGCTGATTTGGCGATCCTGCCTGAAGAAGGCATCAATGCTTTTCAACGGATTTTCTCCAGTCCTAGAGAAATCAATCAGCTAGTGGTATCTACTAGCGACTTACAAGCGAGGATTGACCAATTAAAACGGGACTCCCAAAAGCCAGAAAAGAGCAATTCGCTTTCATCAAT
>LUTY01001858.1 GCA_001640045.1 Candidatus Thiomargarita nelsonii
ATGGCACATTCAGTCAGAATTTTGCCGTCTTTTCGGTTCTGTCTGAGTAACGCGGCGGGGGTAGGTGTACGTTGGCACTCGCCAGTGGGCTTAATTCGCCTTGATGTGGCAACCGCTTTAAGTGAAGATTCCTACCCTGTGCGTTTGCATATTAGAATTGGACCTGATTTGTAAATTGTGTTGTGCCATTTTTACAACAGACTGTTTTTTTATTAGTAGCAATCTAAAAATCCTATTTCTTAAAGAAATAGGATTTTTTAAATCGCATATATTATGTCTACACAGAAATCTGTCATCTTAGTCTCCGGCGGACTAGACTCTGCCACCACTTTAGCGCTTGCCAAATCACAAGGCTATGCGTGCTATGCACTGAGTTTTGATTATGGACAACGCCACCGCGTTGAATTACAAGCGGCTCGTCAAATTGCGGAAAGTTTAGGTGTTATAGAACATAAATTTATTCACCTAAATTTAGACAACATTGGCGGCTCCGCGCTAACAGATAGCCAAATTCAGGTACCCGTCTCAGGACTTTCTAAACAAATTCCAGTCACTTATGTTCCCGCCCGTAATAGCGTGTTTTTAACCTTAGCACTTGCTTGGGCGGAAGTGTTATCAGCTTATCACTTATTTATTGGTGTTAATGCTGTTG
>LUTY01001859.1 GCA_001640045.1 Candidatus Thiomargarita nelsonii
CCACGAATTAGCCCAAAGTTTTGCCGCCCATGGCTTATCTCTGCCCGTATTAGTACGCTTTCCCAACATTCTACATCATCGCGTCGAGCGCATAAGCAACGCCTTTGCGACAGCCATGCAGCAACAAGATTACCACGCCAACTATACAGCCGTTTATCCCATCAAAGTTAATCAACAACATCATGTTGTTAAAGAAATTATGAGCGTAGGGCAGGTTGGCTTAGAGGCGGGCAGCAAATCAGAGATGATGGCAGTATTAGCACTCGCGCCCGAAGACGGCGGCATCATCATTTGTAACGGCTATAAAGATCGTGAATACATACGCTTAGCCCTCATCGCTCAACAAATCGGCTTATGCCCCTATTTAGTCATTGAAAAAGCCGCCGAATTAAACCTGATTATTGAAGAATCGCGCAGCCTGAATGTGACTCCCTGCTTAGGGATGCGAGTGCGTTTAGCCGCCATCGGCAAGGGAAAATGGCAAAATACCGGCGGCGAAAAAGGAAAATTTGGACTCTCAGCAGCACAAGTACTAGAAATCATTACCCAGCTCAAGGAAGCCGATTTATTAGACTCACTACAATTAATGCACTTTCATATTGGATCACAAATTTCCAATATCCGCGACATTCAAGGCGCACTACGCGAAGCG
>LUTY01001860.1 GCA_001640045.1 Candidatus Thiomargarita nelsonii
ACAATTTGCACTTTTGTCATTTCGACCTTAGGAGAAATCTTGGACTGTTCCAAGATTCCTCACTCCGTTCGGAATGACAATTTGGTTTAGTTTATGGCCTAGTTAAGTATATTGATTAAATGCCTAACGACCATCCCGTGATTGGGAGTAGACGCAAGTGCGTCGAAACGGAGAGGCTCTTTTTATGTTAAGAGTGTGATATGGTCTAATCTACATGGTGACATGTAGCAGTTCATAAGAGAACGGGTAAAGCGTTACGAACTTTATCGAATACAATGTCAGCAGATGTTTTTATCGGTGTCCCCTTCAATATTGCCAGTTATGCCTTGTTGACACACATGGTAGCGCAGCAATGTGAACTCGCTGTAGGGGATTTTGTTTGGACAGGTGGTGATGTTCATCTTTATCTGAATCATTTGGAACAAGCTAGATTGCAATTGAAGCGGTCGCCCTATCCGCTACCAAATTTGTTGATTAAGCGTCAACCCAATTCCATTTTTGATTATCAATTTGATGATTTTGAAATTGTTGATTATCAAGCGCATCCACATATTAAAGCAGTTGTGGCTGTTTAGGAACGCGCATAAAATAACTAGGGCAACCACAAGGGATTGTCCCGTAGGGAACTTATAACGGTTAATGTAGGGGCAAT
>LUTY01001861.1 GCA_001640045.1 Candidatus Thiomargarita nelsonii
TTTTTTTTACCGTTTTTTCATTTTCTTCCTCGCCCTATTGGAGTTTGGATATTAATGCGAATAAAAGGGGTGGGGGATATGAATAAAGCAATATTAGCTGTAGAGGGTAGACGTTTACTGACGAAAAAGGAAATGATGCTGCTTTTTCCAGAGGCAGAAATACTGACAGAACGCTTTATTGGTTTACCTAAGAGCATTATGGCGCGTTCTTTTTTGGGGAGAAAGTAATCTTTTGAGTTTAGTTTTGAGTTTAGAAATCCCCCCCAATCAATCAGGGGGGAAAAGCGTCGCTGCTTGTTGTCGCAATTATTGATGAAGTGACGTTGTCAGTTCTTTGACCCATTTAGGGTTGCCCATCTATGTTTCCTGTCACCATGCTTTTAGCCGACTGAGTCTCTAACTGAACCCAACTGCTATTGTTCATCCGTACCCAGATGCCATAAATCTCACCAAAGTCAATGGTGACATCATCCAAACCATTATTGTCTAAGTCTCCTGTTACCATGCTCTCGGCTGAGAGATTATGTAATTTTACCCAACTGCTATTGTTCATCCGTATCCAGATGCCATAAATCTCACCAAAATCAATGGTGACATCATCCAAACCATTATTGTCTAAATCTCCAGTGACCATGCTATCGACTGACAACGT
>LUTY01001862.1 GCA_001640045.1 Candidatus Thiomargarita nelsonii
GCGTTGAATAAAGTCAACCGAACGTTTGGCGGTTTCGTAACGTTGGTCTGTAATGGTGATTGATTGCAGTAGCATCATACCATCATTCTTGAGCAACCTGCTACAGGTATCAAAATAGGCGTCAAAATGGCTGTAACCAATTGCTTCTATCATTTCAATCGACACCAATTTGTCATATTGACCACTTAGCTCGCGGTAATCCTGACACAAGACGGTAATGCGATCACTTAGCCCGGCCTTCTCAATACGCTGGACGGCCAGCTTATATTGCGCTGGTGATATTGTTGTTGTCGTTACACGACAACCGTAATGACGTGCCGCATAGATTGCAAAGCTGCCCCAGCCGGTTCCAATTTCCAATACATGATCGTCTGGTTTCAACTGTAGCTTTTGACATATTCTCTGGCACTGGGGTCGTTGAATGGGATTGTTTAAAATCAATGATTTACTGGGGTAAGCCAACTCAGTTTAAAATAATTTATTACCCGTTCAAAAAAATTAATATGCTAAGCCAATGACAAAATAATTGGGGTCAAAAATAATTGGGGTCAGAGTAAAATTACCACGCTCATGTGGGTAAATAGGTGGATTTTTTATTTTTTTCTGGTTCCCACGCGCCGGCGTGGGAACCCATTCTCGACGCGCCAGCGTC
>LUTY01001871.1 GCA_001640045.1 Candidatus Thiomargarita nelsonii
AATATTAAAATGTTTAAAACACCTAAATCTTTAATGTCTTCTCGCCCTATACTTATCACGGGCTGCTCTAGCGGTATAGGCTACTGTGTAGCACACGCTTTGAAAAAACGAGGATATTCGGTATTTGCCACTGTGCGTCAGCCTAAAGATGTCGCCCGTTTACAACAAGAAGGTTTGGAAAGCCTCGTCTTAGATTTGAGCGATTCGCAGTCCATTTTTGAGGCGGTGCAAACGGTATTAGAGCAGACTGATGGGCGATTGTATGGCTTATTTAACAATGGGGCTTATGGACAACCGGGCGCGGTAGAAGATTTAAGCGTTGAGGCTTTGCGTCAACAATTTGAAACCAATTTTTTTGGGACACATGAATTGACTCGTCAAGTCATATCTGCCATGCGCCGCCAAGGAGAGGGGCGGATTATCCAAAATAGCTCCGTGTTAGGTTTGGTGGCATTGCCTTATCGCGGTGCCTATAATGCGACTAAATTTGCTTTGGAGGGATTAAGCGATACTTTGCGCTTAGAATTAGCGGGCACTGGTATTTTTATCTCTTTGATTGAACCCGGACCAATTTTGAGCCAGTTTCGTGCCAATGCTTATAAGATGTTCAAACAGCATATTGATGCTGAACAGAGCATACATTATAAAACTTATGCAAAAATGGAACAACGCTTATTAGCAAAAAAGGCTGTTGCCCCGTTTACTTTGCCACCTGAGGCGGTGCTCAAAAGAGTCATCCATGCCTTAGAATCACGACATCCCCAACCGCGTTATTATGTGACCTTTCCAACGTATTTATTGGCAACCTTAAAACGATTACTCCCACATAGGGCAATGGATTGGGTGTTGCGACATTTGCCTGAATAAGCTATCCTCTTATCCTCGTTTCCACGCTCTGCGTGGGAACGAGAGGCTGAGTCTTTGGCGATTGTGTCGTTTGGGTGATATGGAAACTCACTCTTCTTTTGTCACTAAATTAAAACTTAACGACTCCAAATCTTCCTGAAATTCCTCGCCGTATTCTTCGGCACTATCATTCTCCGGCTCATAAATCCAATTGACGCTAATATTCTTACCATTAGCCACTTCAGCCTCCAATCTATCAAAAAAATTCAGCAACATTTTTGAGGTACTGCTGTTGAAATAATTGAGATCAACATTCACAATAACGGCTTGGTTTCCCAGAACTGACAAATACTCTTCCAGCCAAGAAAACAGGGGGTCAGAAAATTCGGCTATATTTTCCGGGTAACATTCACCTTTCAGCTCAAGCACATTGGTTTCAGCGTTAAAAGAAATCTCGGGTGTGTACCTGGTGGCTTTTATTTTCAAATTCTCCATGAGCATATTCTCCCTAAACACTCGTCTTCAAAGAAAAAAACGAAAATCTATCGTCAACCTTTTGAAAATTGAATTCAATTGGTGTTGCGGATCGTCTTGCCATTTCAATAAATCCCAGTCCCGCCCCTTGACTGTCTGCATAGGGTCCCTTCCTACGCTGCTCCTTGTAATAGTCCTTGAGTTCGTCCTTGTCCATCTTTTGCAATTTAGTCAGTTGGTTAGTGATACGATTAACTCTTTCATTATAAATCCGGTTTCCACATAACACATAATAACGCCCATTTTCATAGCCAACCACAATGATGCCCTCACTGACTGCTTCTTTAGAGTGGAATGGTGTCCTTTTTTCGGCGGAATAATGGATAATATTTTGCGTTTGTTCCACTAGCATGGAAAATACCTTGAGAGTAAGTGAGGGAGTAGCTTTCTCCAAAGTCAGTTTATTTCTCAAGGTATCGCCCATTTCCAACAAAAGTTTTTGCGAAAGAGGGCCGCTGAAACTAAACAAAATACCCTCTGTATCGAGTTCGGTTTTGAAGTAGTAGAGATTTTCTAGTTGCATTTTAATAGACTCCTTTATTTTGGAGTCCAAGATTTATCTTGGACGAGCGCCCGTCCAAGATAAATCTTGGACTCCTTAGTTTACATGTTAAAACGTACCACAGTCACATCATCCTGTCTATCATTGTCAGCTTTGTATTCGTTAAAAGCCCGTAGCATTTTAGCAGATTGTTCCTCAAAATTCTGGACACCATATAGGCATCCTAAATGATTTGTAAATCAGATCTCAGAGGTTTTGGAAACTGAAGAGGTCTTTGCCACCACAAATCATTTAGGATGTCTATAATCATAAACGCACCGGGGACACCATGCCCGGTACAATCCACTGAGGCAAGAATAAGGCCATCTTCAACGGACTGTGCATAAGTAGATACACATAAATATTTTAACATTTTTAGGTGCCCGATTTGACCATTCCCCAACCTGGGTGTGAACGCCAAAATGTTAAGATGTATTTTTTATCACTGATAACTAAATGAGGGACGAGTTTTTCAGATGAAAATAACCGTTTGTCAATTGTCTGATATACTATAGCAATTCTTTTATAATATTATTGTAAACCGGGCGATGGTATTGCAACCCCCCTCCTAAAAAAAGGTTAATAAAATTATGTACATATACATTAAAAGTTTTATATTTTTTATATTATTTGTCTTAATGACACTGAACCCGCTCTACGCCCAGATCAAATTTGAGCATCTCACTGTGGCAGATGGGCTTTCGCAATCCGTTGTGCTTTGCATTTTGCAAGACAGCCAAGGTTTTATGTGGTTTTGCACCGAAGACGGCTTGAATAAATATGACGGTTACAAATTTACCGTCTACAAACACGATCCAGATAATCCCAACAGCCTGAGTGGCAACTATGTCTGGTCCATTCACGAGGATGACACCGGCATATTGTGGATTGGCACCAGCAATGGTTTGGATAAATTTGACTTAGCTCACGAAACCTTTGTGCATTATCAGCATGAGGAAAACGATCCCAACAGCCTCAGTCACAACGATGTCAGGGCGATTGAGGAAGATCATACGGGCACCTTGTGGATTGGCACTTATGGGGGTGGCTTGAATAAGTTTGACCGCCAAACGGAAAAATTTGTCCGTTATCAGCACGATGAAAACAATCCTCACAGCTTAAGT
>LUTY01001864.1 GCA_001640045.1 Candidatus Thiomargarita nelsonii
TGCGTCCCACGCACATTCTTGATGTCACTGTAGATTAATGGTGCGTAGGACGCACCCTACGCTTGCTACAGGGATTAATTAGTGCCGGGATAAGTCAAAACAGATAGATTCTAAAGGGGGGTAAGATTCAAAGAAGTTCAATCACCCACTGGGTGACAAGAGCAGTTGCCCTCGCACATTGTTCCTTGCGGGCTTTATCAAAGGCCGCATATTCCTCCGCGTTCCACATATCATAAGTACGCCCAGTAAACTCTTTTTGAAGATGCTGACAAGTAACGCCACCGTATTCATTCTCGAAACGCTCGACCAGTTTTTTTCCCGTTTTGAAATTGCTGACAAATTTTCCCTTCTCAAATTTGTCCCGATCTCGTCCGCGCTTACAACTGAGTGCCATTAAGCCACCAGTTAATGCACCGCAGGCACCCGCTCCAGTTAAGCCGCCGCCACCAGACAGTCCATGACTGGCTTTGATGGTTTCATCTGTCACCAGACCAATGGTTTCTTTAACCGTCGTCAAGACACATTGAGGGCAACACCCATATTTCAATTCATAATCAAACGCCATTTGATAGGCTTTTTTGGAAAGGATTTCTTTTTCTTCCTTTTTCATTTTCTCACCTTAAAAGTTTCAGATTAATCATGTGGATACAC
>LUTY01001865.1 GCA_001640045.1 Candidatus Thiomargarita nelsonii
GTGTGTTCGCCCTGGCTTAACTTAATGGCATTGACGCGAGGCAAAGGAATGCCTGTAGCGACGCTCTGCGTCGCGTGTTAAAAAATTGCACATCGCATTATATCTCCTAAATTATGCCTTGGTTACAAATTATCTTAGAGACGGATGCAGACACAGTTGATCAGATTTCTGATGAATTGTTCGCTGTTGGCGCAGTTTCCGTGACTTTGCAAGATGCAAAGGAACAGCCGTTATATGAGCCTGCTTTAAATACCACCCCGGTTTGGAAACGCACACGAGTCGTTGGTTTATTTAAAGGCGATACTGATACCCAGCAATTGCAAACTCAGTTACAAGCGATGCCACCTTATCAAATAGAAACGCTAGCCGATCAGGAATGGACTCGCGTTTGGATGGATGATTTTCATCCGATGCGATTTGGGGAACGTGTTTGGATTTGCCCCAGTTGGCAAACACCGCCGGCACCACAAGCGGTCAATATTTTACTCGATCCAGGGCTCGCCTTTGGGACGGGTACACATACAACAACGGCTTTATGTTTAGAGTGGTTAGATCAACAAAACGATTTTTCGGGTAAAACGCTGATTGATTATGGCGACAATGCGAGGAATCGGGCTGGGAGATATTCTCGGATCGCCTGATTGGTGGCA
>LUTY01001866.1 GCA_001640045.1 Candidatus Thiomargarita nelsonii
GGCTCATTATGGCTTTAGCGGCTGACAAAGTGTACGCACGCGATGGCATTGTTTTGAATCCACATTATAAAACGATGGGTTTGTATGGTTCCGAATATTGGACTTATTTGTTACCAAGACGAGTCGGGCAGGAAAAGGCCATTGAATTGACAGAGAATTGTTTGCCAATCAGCACCACTGAGCCCAAATGCCATTATGCCGGATTTTTATATTTCAGCCAGATGGTTTTGGGGAAATGAATTTATTACGGATAAATACCGCTCAAGTCGACTAAAAAAACTATGATTTCTGTCAAAAAAAATTTTAACGAAGTCCCTGAAATACTACGTTCAGAGTTGGCTGAAAAAGCCATTAGACAATTATTGGAACTTAAAAAAGTTATCGAGAGAAAAGAAAATCGTTATGACATACATCAAACGGTCAAGCAATCTCTCCATGAAATTTATCATGGAAAATGTGCTTACTGCGAATCTTATATAGAAGTGACTACCTTAAACGTAGAACACTACAGGCCTATATCAAAATACTACTGGCTCCGTTATGAATGGAGTCATTTACTACCCCTCTGTAACGCCTGTCACCATGCAAGGCCTGCTCATTTTCCAATTGAGGGCACACCTGTTGACTCACCTCAGCAGAGTCGATTGGAA
>LUTY01001867.1 GCA_001640045.1 Candidatus Thiomargarita nelsonii
TTCAATTTCTCCGACAGGCTGCTAGCGAGGTAAATTGAGTTTATCAAACAAAACTTGATTTCTTTTTTTCGCATCTTCAAGAAGTTTATCGTAGGAAATAATCTCAATATAAGCATTATAAGGCGGAATATAACCAAAATATCCCGTACCACTAGACATTGGAGTTAAACTTGCTACTCGTGCATATCTCTTTATCTTCTCCGTAATATCGCAGATGATGTAACAATAAAACGGTGTGTTGCTGTTCACCGGTATAGGTCTCCCAGCTTTATTTGTGACAGTGCCTCCCTGAATTTTTTCGATATATCCACAAACTTGCTCTATTGGGTTTTCCGGATAGTTTTTCCTTAAAGGGCGTTTAAATTCAACAATGACGACAGATGAAAAGGGGGTTGAATCTTCAACCAGTGCAAAATGTGAGTCAAAGATAATGAGATCAGGTCTTTCTAAGCTGTTAACATCAACTAAGCCTAGCTGATTGAGAGGTAAATCAGAGGCTAAATATTTGTGATACGCCAACTTTTCATCAATAATCCAAAGATTATGCTTTTCATAATCAATGTCATCAGAAGTCTGCCTCAAAGGAAAAATCAACCCATGAACACTTTCTTCTAAACTGTATTTGCCATCATCACCACGTTCTAAGCTAT
>LUTY01001868.1 GCA_001640045.1 Candidatus Thiomargarita nelsonii
AACACGCCTTCTTGACGTGTTGTTCCTGTAAACCCAAGGTTTTTACTTATCCCTGTTTATAATAAATCCCTGTAGTATTTTTGGTGCTTGAAAAACTCATTCAGCTAAGTGTCGTAACATACCAACCACCAAAATATTCACCGACTGTAAGACAATAATGACAACCAGCGGCGAAAAATCTATTCCTTGCACGAGCGATATTCGGCGTGGCACCAGACGCAACAGCGGTTCATTCAACTGATATAAAATATCAGTTAATGGGTTATAAGTGTCCCTGGCTATCCAGCTCAAAATGACTTGAATGATAATCGCGAAGATAAAAATATAAATCAATAAGGACAATAACTGAGCAATAGACTCCAGAAGTATGCTTGTGAAGGCAAAGGATAGTCCATATAGCCAAGTGATTAAGCTTAACTCTAACATTTTTAACGCCAACATAAAGACGATGGCAGCAAAGTCGATGTCCTGCCAAGCGGGTATAAAGTTATAGAGAAACTGCAAAGGAGGGTTTGTCAACCTCAAAAGCAATCGCAGGATGGGATCGTTACGAAAACTGATCCGCATCCATTGCAGCAAAAAACGTAGCATCAAAAGAAAAATATAAATGCCAAACAGCGTTTTAATCAAAAATTCCAAGGCAGTGATG
>LUTY01001869.1 GCA_001640045.1 Candidatus Thiomargarita nelsonii
CAGTTGTTTTTTAGAATGGTCTTCTGTTTTTTCAATAATCATAACAAAAAAACCGCCTATCAAACTCGCCATCGCCGCCAGTAATAAATGGCCGCTTAATATCATGCCCAGTATCACAATTCCGTAGATTAGAAATCTGGTGAGAATACGTCCGGCTTTGATATCATGCCAAATAAAGCGAAAATAATCGCGTGATAAATACAGCACGCCCATTGCACCCAGTACCATAAACAGTGGAGATACCCCTCCCAGTAATGCCGTCGTGACCGCCCCAATGGAAACCAGGAGTTCGCGGTTGACATTTTGCTGGGCTTTTTGCATTTCTTTGCTTAAGTCGATGCTGGTGCCTAACTGTTGTTGACGCTCATCAGAACGAAGGGCACTTTTCACATCTTTGAACAGTTGTTTGGGACTGAACCTTTTTGTGTGTGACGGTTGAACAGTATCTGCCAGTGCCTGATTTGGACGATATTTGTTCTGCTTAGAGGTTAGCCAGTAAGCCGATGCACTGCTGAGTAAGAACAATTCAATTAACATGATAACTCCTTGTAATAAGTACCGCTCCATGAATTTTAAGGTTTTTTGGAGTCCAGAGCTTTAGCTTTGGGCTGGTGATTTAGTAACATCCAAAGCTGAAGCTTTGGACTCC
>LUTY01001870.1 GCA_001640045.1 Candidatus Thiomargarita nelsonii
TGTTGCAACGTCCTCCTTTGGAACAACTTCCAAGATAAATCTTGGACTCCTATTTAAAATCTATTAAAGTACAATATATTACAGAGGAAAATGGCAATCAAAGGGCTGTCATTTTGAGTTTGAGCAAGTTTGATGAACTCTTTGATAATATGGCTCAGCTTGCAAAACAGACGATAAAAATTCAAAAAATAGTCCAATCTTCTTCTCAATAGATAAAGGGACTTCAAGCAGCATTGGCTCGTGCCGAAACCACTCGTCCTCAGTCGGATAAAGTAGAAGAAAAAATCCTGTTACTAAAAGAACATTATGACTGGTTAAATGAACTATTGGATGAATTGCGACAGTATGAGCAGCTTCAAACTGAAATGGCGGACAAACTTCAGGTATTACGATTCATCAACATGGTTGATACCAAACAACAAGAGATAGGCCGCCAATTAAGAGAAATCAAGAAGCTGAGCCAGTACGTCACCTTGTCTCATGTTCCAGCATTACCGAGACATTTTTTGAAAAATGAGTTTCTTTTTAATGATATTAAAACCAAATTACTGGCGGAGATCAGCGATGGTCAAAGACCACCGATTGTTCTTCAAGGCATCAGTGGGCTGGGTAAGTCAGTGATGGCCGCCGCCTTGGGGCATGATACCG
>LUTY01001955.1 GCA_001640045.1 Candidatus Thiomargarita nelsonii
GGCGACTTGGTATCAAACCAATGCTCACATGTTGCAAGTCTGCGAAGACAAGCTGGAGATGTTGAAGGAAGATTCTCTGAAAATGCGTGCTAAGGATTTGCATGAACTGCTGCGTGCATGGGAAAACTACCATCGCATTATTACGGCAGAAGCCCACATGAAACATATCCAATTCCGTGAAGAAAGCCGTTATCCTGGCTTCTACTATCGGATGGATTATAACTTCGTTGATGAAAAAAATTGGAAGTGCTTTGTGAACTCCACTTATGATCGTAAGAGTAAGAAGTGGTCGTTGAAGAAAGTGCCTCATGTGGATTTGGTGTCTAAGCCGACTGCTAGCTAAATAAGCAAGTGCTTAGCGTTTAAGCTTTCCTATTTAAATAAAAAAGCCCAACCATTGTGTGTGTGTGAGATGGTTGGGCTTTTTTTTTAGATTTCATCCTTGCTTATTTTCAATCTCTGTCGTTATTTTTTCCAAACAGGTTTTAAAAGCATTAAAACTAGGCATATCAATTTGTTCTGTATCACAATTATCTTCACAGGCTATTTTTACAAGAAATTCCATTGTTGGAACAGAGCCAGTTATTTGCTCAATGATTTGCTTTTTGAGTCAATGTCTTTTTTGCTATTAATTTGAACTGAGGGCCTTAATCATGGCTTAATTCTTGTGCTAATTCATTTAAGTTAACATCTAACATGGCCTCACCTGGCCCAAGAATTTCTAATTTTTCTGCTACCCCTTTAATCGTAAAAAAGGGCCGTTGTTGAGTTATTCCCTTTTCATTTTTGTAGGTCAAAATCACGGATTTTTTGGCTTGCTCATCCTCAATATAATTCAATACAATCGGGCTGTGAGTCGTGGTGATAATTTGTTGAGGTGTACTGATCAGTAAATCAACCAATTTTTCTACGATTTCAGGATTAATCCCATCCTCAATTTCGTCAAATAGTAATACCTGAGACGAGCTCATCATTTGAGAAAGGATAGCTAGGAGCCGCAACAATCCATCACTGACATGTTTTGCTTCGGTTCTAAGTCGAGCGGTTTCAAGCACTGGAATAATCTTTTCAGTCACTGACAATTTTTTCCATCCGGCTTGGATAGTGGTGGTTTCAAAAGATTCAAACCTTGGACTGAAGTTTTCCTTAATCAATTGATTAATTTCATTTTTTTGAACATCAGATAAATCATGTAAAAAAGCCGACAGTTTTTCGCCTCCCAAACCTAAATCATTATCGGCTTGTCGCGCCCGTTTACGCATCAGTTGAGGGCTCAGCAAATCAGTTGATTTGACAGAAACCAAAAAGTCACGGATGTTAATAAGTTCTTCGGTTAAAACCTCGTCTTGTAGTACTGACAAGATAGAACCTTGATATTTAAATTCAATCGGTTTATGGGGATTATTGCCTATATGGTAGGCACGATCTGTCACCTCAAAAAGGATTTCGCCGGAAATATCATTAACGATTTTTTCAAAGGGACAAGTTAAAGTATTGCCATTAAATTCGCCACGCCAAGAATAGGATGATTTTTTAAATTGTAGCTTTAATAAAAAACTAATATTATTAGAGGGATTAGAAGAATAAAACAAATCTTCCAGTGCCCATTCTCTCATATTTAACCAATCTTCGACATGACCTTTTATAAGTTGTGTTGTAAAATCAATCGCTTGTAAAATTGTCGTTTTTCCAGAACCATTTAAACCAATAAGGCAAGTAAATTTATCCAATTGGCTTTGAAAATTGATTAATGATTTGAAATTATTAATATAAAATTCACGGATCATTTTTTAGACTATCGTTGATTTCAAATTGATGTTTATATTAACACGCCCAGCGGGGTTGCCAAAACCCCGCCGCTTTGTTAATTTGAGCTATCGTCCATCTTTTGCCTTTGATAACTGATAACTGATAACTGTAAAAAATTACAGAGCACGGTTTTGCTCAATATGCTGGCTTAATGCACGCAAGGAGGCAAAAACACGGGTACTATTAGGCTCATCAAAGCGTAACTGAAAACCATATTTGCGTGATATGGCTGAAGTAATTTCCAAAGCATCAAAGGAATTCAAGCCTAAACCGCTGCCAAATAACGGTGTGTCAGGCTCGATTTCTTTGGCTTCAATATCATCAAGATGAGCCACATCAACAATGAGTTGTGCAACGTCTAATTCTAGTGGCGACAATTCTGTCATGTCATATCCTCAATTGAAATTTCCCTTTTATTTTATACCAATTTACCATGAAAACTTCCAAACCTTTTCTCTTGTTACTCTTTTTTATTCCCCCCACAATAGCTGGCATTGATACTGAATTATCTAATGCTTACGCAGCCTTTCAAAGTGGTGATAATAAGGCTGCACAAAAAGCTTATAACAATGTTTTACAACAAGATCAAAATAATCGTGACGCTTTATTGGGCTTGGCAGCCTTGGCTTTGCGTGGCGGCGATAGGCATCGAGCGCAACAATATTATCAAAGTTTATTGCAAAAATATCCTCAAGATACTCTGGCACAAGTTTGTTTAATCAATACATTAGATCAGCACGCCCCAGCAAGTGAAACTCAATTGAAATTAATATTAGCGCAGACACCACAATCGGCTTATATACACTTTAGTTTAGGTACGCTTTATGCCAAACAAGGACGCTGGGCAGCAGCACAACAAGCATTTTTGAATGCTTTAGCTTTTGATAAAAAGCAAGCTGATTATGCCTATAATCTAGCTGTCAGTTCAGATCATCTCAATCAATCGCGTCTCGCCTTGACATATTATCAGCAAGCATTGCAATTGGCTCAAAATCAGCCCGTGGTTAATTTTAATCCTCAAGCCGTCCAAAAACGTGTCCAAACCCTTAATGCGTTTATAAGCTCAGAATAAAAAGTGATAACTGATATGAAAGCCTTGAACCAACCAATCCATCGTCATCTTAGTGAAATGTTATTGGAACAACATATCATCACTGAAGATCAATTAAAAATTGCCTTAACCGAACAAAAAAAAAATTCAGATCAATTGGATAAAATTCTCATCCATTTAGGCTTTGTCTCCGAAGCCGTGATACGCGATTTGACGAGCCAATCATTAGGCGTTTCGCGGGTTGATTTATCTCAATGGGTGGTGGACGAAGAAGCCATCCGTTTCATTCCAAAAAATTTAGCATCTCGCTATACCTTATTACCTATTAGCTTTGATAAAAATACTCAAACCTTGTCAGTGGCAATGGCCGATGTTTTCAATGTCCTGGCAATGGATCAACTCGTTGCCCTACTTGGAGAAACAATCAAAATTGAACCCGTTATCGCTGGCGAAGCGGAAATTGTCAATGCGATTGACAACTGCTATGGCTTTGATCTATCTATAGATGGCATTTTACACGAAATTGAAACGGGCGAAATAGATTATCAAAGTCTCTCCGTCAACCGTGATGAATACAGTCAACCCCTAATACGCTTAGTGGATGCCTTACTCTCTGACGCTGTCAAACACGGTGCCTCAGATATTCATTTTGAACCTGAAAAAAGATTTTTGCGGATACGCTATCGTATTGACGGAGTGCTACAACAAATTCGCAGTTTACACAAAAATTATTGGTCTGCCATCGTGGTACGCCTGAAAGTGATGGCGGATTTGAATATTGCTGACACTCGCATTCCGCAAGATGGGCGCATGTCTTTAACTTTAGCGGGACGCCCCATTGACTTTCGTGTCTCAGTGCAACCCACCGTTTATGGCGAAAATATTGTTTTGCGTGTGCTTGACAGTCAAAAAGGCATCATGACTTTAGACGAACTCGGTTTATTAGAAGACAATTTGACGGCTTTAAAACGGATGATAGCCCGCCCAGAAGGCGTGATTTTAATCACAGGACCCACCGGTAGCGGTAAAACCACCACTTTATATTCTTTACTTCAACACCTCAACAGTGAAGAAGTGAATATTATGACGCTTGAAGATCCGGTTGAATATATCTTAGGGCAGGTGCGACAAACGGCGGTGAATGAAGCGGTTAAACTGGATTTTGCCAATGGTATTCGCTCAATTCTGCGCCAAGATCCAGATATTATTTTGGTTGGAGAAATTCGTGATCGGGAAACAGCAGAAATGGCTTTTAGTGCCGCTATGACGGGGCATCAAGTCTATTCTACTTTACACACCAATTCAGCCATCGCTACGATTCCCCGCCTGTTAGATATTGGCATTTTACCCGACATTATGGCAGAAAATATCATAGGGGTAGTTGGACAACGCCTTGTGCGTAAACTTTGCCCAGCTTGCAAACAAGCTTATTTACACAATGAGAAGCAGCAAAAGTTGTTGGACTTGTTGACTAAAGTGTATTGCTCGGTTGGATGCGAACAATGTGGAGAACGCGGTTATAAAGGTCGTGTGGCATTGATGGAAATTTTTCGTCTTGATGACACTTTGCAAGATATGATTGCCCATCGTATTGCCACCTATGAGATAAAAAAATATGCTAAAAGTATGGGTTTTCGCACCATCGCAGAAGATGGGATACGTCGAGTGGTTGAGGGGACGACTAGCTTAGAAGAAATATCGCGGGTGGTGGATTTAGAGGTGTGATAAAAATAGCTCATGTAGGGTGGATTTAGCGGAGCGTATCCACCGAAATATCACGATTAATCAGGTGGATACGCTATCGCTTAATCCACCCTACCATGGTTGGATTTTCCTTAACTTAATGGCATTGACGGTGGCTGCGGCGGATCATATTTCTCCGGTAAATGTCCAGCGGCTATTATAAATTCTAGCCGTTGTTTGAGAGTGAGTTCCAATATGTCGGCACATTTAAGGAGTTTTTTACGCGAGGCAGGCTGCTCAATTTTTCCAGTTCGCCAATTATAGACCGTCATTTTGCTCACTTGAATTTTGTCAGCCAAAGCCTCATCCGTCAATCCAACTGTTTTCATATATTCATCAAGGAGTTTCGCAAAATTATTCATTATAAATATAATTTAATGCTTTTATTATTTTTACTTCGGCTAACTCGGCAATGCTTGCCCCTTGAAAGAGGGTCGCTATGGGAAGATGCCGGTCAAAAGTTTGCTGGAGCAGGCTCATGAGTTTAACCGCTAATAAGGAGTGTCCACCGAGTTCAAAGAAATTCTCGCTGATGCCGATAGGACGTACTTCTAACACGTTTTCCCAGATTTGTGCCAGTTGGAGTTCAACCATGTCACGCGGGGTTTGGTAATGTTTATTGGCCTTACGGGCATCAGGTGCCGGCAAGGCTTTACGGTCAATTTTGCCATTAGGTGTCAGTGGCAAGCGTTCGAGAACGGTGAAATGACTGGGTACCATGTAGTCGGGTAAGCTGGCTTTCAATCGGTTTTTTAGTTCAGCCACTAAGTCATTTTGTTCTGAATGGGTGGTGAAGTAAGCGACTGACCGCTTGTTGTCATCAGCAAACCGTATCACCACGGCTCTATAGACGGCTTGGTGTTGACTCAAGGTAGCATTAGTGACCAAAACGCTCCCTGAAATGACTAATGGCTTCGTCAGGCAATACATAGTTTTCACAGTGTAAGTTTGCCGCTTGAAAACCCAAAGAAATCAGAGTCTCATAGTGTTTGACGCTTTCATGGAGTTGAACTAAACCAACCGTTGGCTTGAGGTTTTTAACCGAAGAAAGCACACTGGAAAATACACAGCCAGTTATTTCAAAGGGATTAGGTTTGACAAATTCTTCAATAATTTGTTTGCTATTCAAGCTTTTTTCCCAATGATGGGGTAAATATCTCACCTCAGAGATGGGTTGCGGCGATTTCAGAACGCCACCTTCAGTAAACAGAATATCTTGGTGTTCTTGAAAACGTTTAATGGCAAGTTCCGACTTAAAACAGTGAGGGCCTGAGTCGTCAACAATTAAGGTACCTGATTGGACCTGACTTATATCAAGTACATCCGGCACGTTAGTTGCGCCGACTATTAAAG
>LUTY01001880.1 GCA_001640045.1 Candidatus Thiomargarita nelsonii
TTTTAGTACATTCTTCCATTTTACCCTGATTTTTGAAAATCACCTCAAAAACACACAAGCTCCATTTTGACTAACTTTTCGGATTTTAGCCTCATTTTGAAAATGACCTCAAAAATATGTCAGACTCGATTTTTACTAGCTTCTGGGATTTTAGGCTCCTAAATGAAATCGACCTCAAAAACATACTGAGCCTGATTTACTGAGCCAATCTCTATCAGACCCCATCTGGCTAAAATTCCAACACTATGATATAGTATCATGGCCATAATGTAATTGGATCTCACTTATGCTAAAACAATTTATTTTCTATGGAACACTGGGATTATTATCTACTATGTCAATGACTGCTTATGCAGATTCCATTTATGGTAACTGCTATAACAAATCAGGACAGAAATGTGATTATAGTGTTCATCGCATATCTACTTCTTGGAACTCGAAAAATAACCCACCAAAAAGTACCAGCGGGGCTGCCCAGATATCACAAATCTGGGTGGGTTATTTTTTTCTTAATCTCTTATGCCAGTCCAACCTAGAAGCTACAAACTGATAATTAATAGGAGAAATTATGAAGGAAACACCTCTACTCAAGACACTACTCGTGGTTGTCGCCATGCTATTGACCACTTCACTGTATGCTGCGGATTTCACGAACTTTATTGGTATGAAATTCAAGAAAATACCCGCTGGCAGTTTTTACATGGGCAGTTGCAATTCAAATAGCAAAGATGCTAAAAGACGCAGCTTTATGGGCCTACCACCCGCCTGCCCATCAGGTGCTGCTACAGATAGTAAGGCCTATGATCATGAAACTCCGCAACACAAGGTCAGGATTACCAAGTCTTTTTATATGGGTGTTTATGAAGTTACACTGGGGCAATTCAAAAAGTTCATTGCCGGTGCGAATCGCTATGATCTGTTGACCGATAACTTTATCAAATACAACCGTCATGGTGATGATGCTGCGGTAGTCGAGGTTTCTTGGCATGATGCACAAGCCTTTATTAACTGGTTGAACGAAAACAAACCCCGTTCAGATCAGGGCCGTTATCGTCTGCCTACTGAGGCAGAGTGGGAGTACACCGCTCGCGCAGGCACGACAACCCGCTATTCGTTTGGTGATAGTGCGAGTCGCTTGGGGCAGTATGCTTGGTATGAAAAAAGTGCTGTGGATATGGGTGAGAATTATCCACATCGTGTAGGGCAAAAAAGGCCTAATCCGTGGGGGCTGTATGATATGCATGGAAACGCCTGGGAGTGGGTACAAGATTGGTACAGCGAGAGCTATTACCGTGGTAGCCCCTCTCACAATCCTAAGGGACCCTCTAGTGGCTCGGACCGTGTGATTCGCGGCGGCGGCTGGGGCAGCGCCGCCAGGTACTGCCGGGCGGCGGATCGCCACGTCGACTCCCCGGGCGCCCGCGACGACCGCATGGGTTTTCGTCTGCTGAGGCAGCCTTAGTAACGCTAGGCAGTTTTACTCTTTTGCTTTTATTAAGCGTGTTTTTCTTAGGTTCTTCTGTGATATTGGATCAATTTTTTCCTTTTAGTAATCTCGAAACCTTTGTGGAAGATAGTCTCAAATTTATGGGAATTATCTTTTGGTTGGCCTATTTCACTCATACTGCTATTCGGATAATTCGTGAGGCATTGAGTCATGAATAACATAGGATATAAGCAAGCCCTAAAGAAACTCGCCCATAGCTATGGAGGTGAGTTACGACTGCCTGCCGATGCGCCTAAACATTTGGCAAACATTTTGCAAAGAGCCGCCCAGCACATGCCAGACAAGGGAATCCTCTATCTTCAAGCTGATGGCTCAGAGCAGACTCAGTCTTATCATGAATTACTGGAAGAAGCAGAGCGAATTCTGGCTGGACTACGAAAACAGGGCTTGGAGCCTCAAGATAAGGTGATTTTTCAACTGGACAACCATCGGGATTTCATCACGGCTTTGTGGGGTTGCCTGTTAGGTGGTTTTGTTCCGGTGCCCTTCTCAGTTCCCACCATTTATGAACCAACCAATAGCACAGTCAAGAGACTTTATAATACTTGGCAAAGCTTAGAGCAACCCCTTGTGTTGACCAGTCAGCCGTTAGTTTCCAAACTACATTCTTGGTATAACGACTTTCGCGTTGAAACGGTTGAAGAATTGCGGGATTATCAACCTGATCACCGTTGGCATGTCAGCCAGCCAGATGATTTGGCCTTATTAATGTTTACCTCTGGAAGTACCGGCATACCCAAGGGTGTCATGTTGAGCCACCGCAATCTGCTCAGTAATGTGGAGAGTTCAGCATTTATGATGAATTACTTGGTGAATGACGGGATATCATTGAATTGGCTACACTTACATCATATTGGTAGCCTAGTTCGCTGTTGTCTTAGAGATATTTATGTGGGTAATCAGCAAATCCATGCTCCAACACAAATGTTCCTTAATAATCCCCCGATTTTGTTGGATTGGATTGAACGCTATCGGGTCACCTCCGCTTGGTTGCCTAACTTTGCGCTGGCTCTAATTAATAAACATGCTGACACGATTAAGCAAAAACAATGGGACCTCTCCTCTCTCAAATCGGTGTTAAGTGCGGCAGAGCCGATTGTGCCACAAACGGCGAAAAAATTTTATAAACTGCTGGCACCCTACGGATTCTCAAGAGAGGGCATGCATTCGGCTTGGGGTATGTCTGAAGCTGTGGCTTCAATAGTGATTTCGCGCCAATATTTGTTGAACTTGCCTTCAGATGATTACCCGTTTGTGGAAGTGGGTAAGCCAATCCCCAATTGTTCGGTGCGAATCGTGGATGATCAAGGAGAGATAACTCAGGAGGATGTAGTCGGTCAAGTGCAGATTAAGGGGCCAATGATCACTTGCGGTTACTATCAAAATCCTGAACTCAATCAAGAAAGCTTTACGCCTGATGGCTGGTTAAAGACCGGCGATCTCGGTTTCCTCCGTGAGGGATGTCTCACTATTACCGGACGGCAGAAAGATGTCATTATCATCAATGGTGTCAACTACTACGCTCATGAAATTGAAGC
>LUTY01001873.1 GCA_001640045.1 Candidatus Thiomargarita nelsonii
AGCTATGCCAAATTGTCCGTAGCAACTTATGATGTGCAACCTGAGGATCGGCTTGGCAACCACGCACCGCTCCATTTTGATATTTCCACTTTTGGTTATTTTTCCGGTACCTTAGCGGGTGCAACGGCTGTGATCATCCCAGATGTTTATACTAAATTTCCAGCCAGTTTATCTCAATTAATGGCTGATGAGCGTCTGACTATTTGGTATTCAGTCCCTTTTGCGCTAATCCAGTTATTGCTCAGAGGGGTATTATCAGATCGAGACTTGAGTGCATTACGTTGGGTGCTTTTCGGGGGTGAGCCTTTTCCGCCTAAGCAATTACGGGCATTAATGCAACATTTGCCACAAACTCGTTTTAGTAATGTGTATGGTCCTGCTGAAGTGAATCAATGCACTTATTATCATTTACCGACTTTACCAGAAGAAACCGATGACTCTATTCCACTGGGTCAAATATGGGACAATACTGAGGGGATTGTGGTTGATGAAGCCGATGAGTTAGTCGCACCAGGTGAGGTGGGTGAATTGTTAATTCGTTCTCCAACGATGATGCGGGGATACTGGAATAGAGCTGATCTCAACCAACAAGCTAAACCCACGCTACGAAAAGCATAGCGCACCGCTTCCTCTGGAGATAATCGCGG
>LUTY01001874.1 GCA_001640045.1 Candidatus Thiomargarita nelsonii
TTGGACAAGCGACCACGACGGCACTTGCCGCTTCAGACTCGTGGCCTTCCAATATCGTTTATACCGCCGAAAACCCCGGACAATGGGCCAAAAAAGTCGGGGGTCATCTGCCCAAAGTCAGCATTGAGGGTAATAAAATAACGATTACCACTGATCATGGCATGAGCGAGAAGCATTATATCGTCCGTCACACCCTCGTCTCTGAAGATGGCAAGGTGCTTGGCGCAAAGACATTTTCTCCCTCAGACGAGGAAGCGGTCTCAACTTTTGATTTACCAGAGGGGCCTATATCCAAGCTCTACGCAACCAGTTTCTGTAACAAACACGATTTGTGGGTAACCGAGTTTACCGTTTAAAAAAGGAAAAAACAATGGCAGATGTTACTTTTAAAGGCAACCCTTTCCATACCAATGGGGTTTTACCCGCAGTCGGCAGTGTTGCGCCAGATTTCAGCAGCCTGATTGACGGTCAATTGAATGAAGTGAGCTTAAGCAATTACGCTGGCAAGAAAAAATTGTTGAATATCGTGCCCAGCTTGGACACCCCAACCTGTGCAACTTCCACTCGTAAATTCAACGAAAAGGCATCGCAACATTCGGACACCGTAGTGCTGGTGATCTCCGCTGATTTACCCTTTGCACAAGGCC
>LUTY01001875.1 GCA_001640045.1 Candidatus Thiomargarita nelsonii
GAAATATCTGCTCGCAAGACAACAGGGTTAACGAAATAGCCCACAACTCCAGCAAATTCAGTCTTATCTCTGCCAGCCGTTGGTGAGCCTACAAGAATGTCTTTCTGACCCGAGTAACGGTGAAGCAAGACATAAAAGGCTGCTAGAAGAATCATGTAAAGGGTAGCTTCTTCAGTCCGTGCAAGTTCCTTGAGCCGTTGGGTTAATTCCTTAGTCAGCTTGAATGCATAAGATGCGCCACGATAAGTCAGCACAGGCGGCCGAAGGCGAAAAGTCGGTAGATTGATCACGGGCAATTCACCTGCCAACTGTTCCCGCCAGTAGCCCCATAGCCGTTCTTCTTCAGAAACCAGCTTTTCTGTCTGCCATTGCAAGTAATCCGTATATTGCCTGTTAAGATAAGGCAGAAATACCTTACGGTTGACCATTTCCGCTTGGTATAGCACACGCAACTCGTCCATAAGTAGCCAAAGTGACCATCCATCACACACAATGTGGTGTATGACCAGCAAAAGGATATAATCCTGCTCAGAACACGTAAACAGGTTCACACGTAACAAAGGTCCTTGTTCAAAATCAAAGGGACACTTGTATGCTTCAGTTACTTGCTTATTTAACTCACCCTCGTTCCAAGCAGAAGCGTCTAT
>LUTY01001876.1 GCA_001640045.1 Candidatus Thiomargarita nelsonii
AGTCGTTGGTAAATAGGCGTGGTAAAGCCACGCTTTGTTTCACGCGAGCCATACTGAAACCAACAATTCTATCTTTATTATCTAGTAACACGGCTTGAGGGCGGATGATATTGGGTTTGTCTAAACGGGCTAATTCTTGAATTTTCGCAACAGAAATCATTTTTTTGGGATCATTGTAGATTTTGAAAATCTGATCGCCCTTGGCATAGAGTTCGCCTTCTCCGCCTTCAGCTACAAAGTCTGTTTTGGTGAAGTTTATTTTGCTTTCGCCTTGGATAAAATATTTCATAAATTATATATAAAAGCACCGAGCGATACGTCATCTAGGGGAAAAATGTTTTGTTTAGCGTATCGTTTGATCACTTTTGGCATTCTGCGTTTGACAAATTCGCCGTTATAGTTTTTAAAATCGAGCAGATTTTCAGCAACGCTATTTAAAGGCAGTTTGAAATTCTGCTGAGTATCCAAAAATTGGGTGACGCCATCAGAGGCGATGGCGATAGTAGTATATTTTTCAAGCGAAAAAGAAAATGAGAGCGGTTTGTTAAATAGCGTTAATTTGACGCTGCTTTGTAATGAGTTGGTAATACGCAATGTCTCCAAACCGCCAATGATATAAGCATGTTGGCGTGGTTTATCATTCCAA
>LUTY01001877.1 GCA_001640045.1 Candidatus Thiomargarita nelsonii
AAAAGTTGGGTTTACCTCAAAAAATTACTGTGCGCTTTGTGAGAGTAAGGTTAAGTCTCAAACGACGACTCAAAGCAATATCCTCCATTAAAGGAATATCAGGAAAACCCGCCACCTGCTGATACAAACTGCGCTGCATAAAAATCGCCTGATCACCCGTCGCAATACCCGTCAAACAAGAACGCCAATTCATAAAACGCTCCACCACGCGCAACAACCATGCCTGCCCTGATAAGCGCACATCAAAGCGCCCCCATTTTCGCCCCGTTTTTTCTAAACCCTCAAAAATCAAAACATCCGCCTCTGCTGGCAAACGGGTATCAGCATGTAAAAACAACAAAATATCATGATGAGCAAACTGAGCACCGACAATCATCTGCCGTGCCCGTCCACGATCTGCCCGCAAAATGCGATCCACTAAAGGGGCAGCTAAACTGTGCGTTTTATCACTACTACCACCATCAACAACAATCACCTCATGTCCCAGCTCACGCAAAGCTTGCAAAACCTGCAAAGTCTCTACGATAACCGCTTGCTCATTTAAAACAGGAATGATAATTGACAGCCGCCCACTCAAAACAACGCGCCTCCAATCTTAAGACTCTCTCTAAAAGTGCTTTAAGTAATGGTTATTTGAGGAATTTTA
>LUTY01001878.1 GCA_001640045.1 Candidatus Thiomargarita nelsonii
GATGAAAAGCATGACGGTTATTATTGGTTAGGCTATGAATGGAGCAATTTATTGCTGGCTTGTCCGAAATGTAACGGAAAAAGTGGGAAATCAAATCAATTTCCTATTGAAGGAGTTCGGGTTTATGCTCATAAGGAAGATAGCAACGGTCAATTAGACAAAAGTCAATGCCGTCCTGATCGTCCACCATTGTCACTTGAAAAACCTTTATTATTGAATCCTGAGATAAATGAACCTAAGTTACATTTTAAGTTTCAGTTTGATGGTAAAATGGTTGGTGTAACAAATAAAGGCAAGAAAACGATTGAAATATGTCGGTTGAATCGAGATGAGTTGAAGATTGCACGTCAAAGGATATTAGATGAATTTTTAGGTGAGCTTAAAGAGGTGTTATTGGCTTATGAGTTAAAAATAATTGATAACGCTGGCTTGAAGTATTTTATCAAAAAGATACTTGAAAAAATCAAACGCCTGCAATCACCTGAAAATATTTTTGCTTTGTTTGGATGGTATATATACGAAGAGTATGAAATTTTTTTTGTGAATCCATTAGCCACGACAACGGAAAGACAAAGATTTCTCAAACAGGCTTTTCAAGCATTTAGAAATGGTAATTTATAAGAGTTTTAAAAGTCATAAACGCCCA
>LUTY01001879.1 GCA_001640045.1 Candidatus Thiomargarita nelsonii
TGGCACTCAAAAGTGCTGTAAACCGCCCATACCAAGCCGCTTGGGCGCGAAACTTTTGATTTTGACTTTAAATCAGCGTAATCCGTGTCATCCGATCGATCCCTACGGGACAAGGGTTTTAAGTGGTATGGATATTTCCGCCCTCCTGCACTAGTAAATTTCGCGCACATTGTTCGCCAAAAATTTTCACAAAAGCATATTGATGAGTCGTCAATATCAATTGAAAAGGGATTTGCTGCTGGTGTTGGATGCAAGTTTTTAGCCATACGCTGCTGAAAGGCTGGATGAAGACTATTTTCAATTTCATCAATCAGCACAATACTACCCGGCAATAGTCGCCGCCAGAGTTCGAGCAACATGATTAAAATACTTTGTTGTACTAGATTTTTAGAAACGTGGTAAGGCAAGGTTCGCTTGCACTTGACTACAAAACTAAAAACGGTCAAAACAAAATAGGCATTTTTGATACCACCGTCTCTGCCCGTTCTAAATACGAAGTCACATTCAGATCAAGCTCCGAACTTAAAAACTCAGTCCGTAGCTGTTCTCGCACGTCCAAAGGGCTTTGCGGGCTGGGTGTTGTTCGAGCGGCTCCGATGGCGCAAGCAGCTTTCGTTTCAATTCCGCCACAATCCACTCAACCAAT
>LUTY01001888.1 GCA_001640045.1 Candidatus Thiomargarita nelsonii
GTGCGTCCTACGCACCATCAATCCATACACCAGATTTAAAAGGTGAGTTTAACCAAACTTGAGTGATTTAGTGGGTTGTATTGGTTTTCATTTGATGAGCAGAATAATGTGCCATCGTTAAACGGCTTGAGAGTGGCGTGTAAATGGCAGCGATTTTTGGGTTGGCACCTAACATCAATTCAACTAGAATGCTGCCCACTGAAAAGCAGGATGATGCTCAAAGTCAAAAAAATTTTTTTGGGGAGCGATTCAATGTTTTTTGCTCCGGACAAAATTGAAACTCTCAATTTTTCACCACTCAATAACCGTATTGTTATTAAAGGCTTATTATAATATTAGTCATTTATAACTTGAACATCGAGTAAATAGCTTAATTGCTATAATTGCTGCTGGACAATGACTTAGAGTAGTTAAGCTTGTGAGCACAGTAAAATTGTGCCGTTTTATGGCGAAGATGAAATGGATAAAAATCAATAGTTTGGATTGGATATTCAACTTGAGTATCAGTGTTTATAAAATGCTCATTCAGTAAATGATGTGCTATTAGGCGCGTCATCGTAATTCAATGAAAAATAAAGAATATTTATTTTTTCCATAAAAATTGCAAACCTTCCATTTTTAAACCATACTTAAAATATAGTCATTGGATTTTTGTCCTAAGCAAAACTCTTGCTCAATGTCTCTCAAACTTTTTTGATTGGCATCCCTTTCCTTTTGAGAAAGGTGAGGGACTAAAAAACTTGAACATTGAGTAATAAAAAAACCTTGCTCGAAAAGCTAATACTCGATGTTCAAGTTAGAAATAACTAATATTATAATAAGGCTTTAATAACAACGCGGTTATCCAGTGGTGAAAAATTGAGAGTGCCAGTTCCACCCTTTTTTATTTTCGTTTCCTATTTGAGGATAAAAATAGGCGAAACTATTGGTTGTTATAACATATTTTTTATATGGTATTTTTGCTAAAAATTTTATGAAATAGTTTTTTTCTAAATGACTTGAGTGCGGCGTGTAAATGGCGGTGGATTTCATCAAGTCTATTTTTTCATACGTAACCGGCAGTAACATTTATTACAATGACGGCAACGTCGGCATTGGCACAACAAACCCAAGGGGAATGTTGGATGTGAAGGATGGACATGTTATCCTAAGTGAATTAGATAATTCAATAGGTTCAGTTCTTGCCGTAGCAAGGAAAGATAATAATGTATTAAACTTGAATTCAACGGCAAAGCAAGCCCAATTAATAATTGCAAACGGACATACATCAAATAATGTATGGGCAGGAATAGATTTTTCCAATGCAACCCCGATAAATGGAGGATTTATAGGCTCTCGTATTACTGCCCTCTTCAAAGGTTCAGGAACGAGGGGTGATCATCGCACTGATTTAATTTTTGCGACAAATCCGCATACAGGAAGTGGTTATGGGCTTTCTGAAGTCATGCGTCTAACATCAGGCGGCAACGTCGGCATCGGCACAACGAGTCCAAGTCACAAGTTGGACGTGGAAGGATATATTGAAGCACATAGGTATTACACTGGTGACATTATTTTCCAAAAAGATGGCCAGAAGCTGTGGAGAATGTTTGAAGATGAGAAAGGACTCTACCTAGAGAACATGAAGACTGGCGAGACTTCTAGGATATTTATGGAGAAGGATATCAAAGCCATGGAAGAGAGATTGTCGAGATTAGAGGCGGCACTGCTCAACATCAGTCAATAACGGCGTACCGGCACAACGAGGAAAAATGCTCTTTTGGAATCTTTTGGAAAGGGAAATAGTCATGTAGGGTGAGCAACGAGTTTTTGTTGCCCCCCCTCCGAACCATAAACTTCGTCAGCCTTTACGTCTTTTCCAGCGTATCTTTAGAGTGTGTCCCACTTGCCCAACCGAGAATAGAAGCTTATAATTACACAAAGTTATGAGATAAAAACAAAAAACTCGATGTTTACTGGTCACGCGGACAGCAGCCCACAGGATAATTTTAAACAGAAATTATCTCTTGAACGCGCCGTCGCGGTGGCAGATTATTTGGTGAGTCAATGCCCAGCCCTCACTCACGACAAGTTGGTGATAAGAGGTGAGGCGGATCGGAAACCTGTCGCTGATAATAATACTGAAGTTGGACGTGCTAAGAATCGGCGGGTGGAGATTCAAATCAAGAGATAAATCTCGTTCCTTTGCGGAGCAAAGGAATGCCTGCCCTGACGCTCCGCGTCAATAAGCGGCAAAACCGCGACGCACAGCCACAGGCATTCCCAAACTTTGTTGCAGGAATAGAGTTTGGGAACGAGAACAATGGCTTTGATTTAAACTCCAAAATCCATGAACCCAAGCCCGTAAGTTTATTCGTGACGATAACTAGTTAATGTACGACTGAGTTGAAAGAATAGTGCGACTCGTTTGCCCTAATCCTAGTGAAGTTTTGCTAGTATAAACAAAGGCATAACAATAAAACTTCAAGTATGGTGTGAGATGCTAAATGTCTATCTCACCTGTCTAGGTAGCGGACAGAAAACAACTCGCCGGTATCTACGGACACATGCGTAGTGCCAGTGCAAGGGGGTAAAGCCTCAAAAGGGCAAGTGTAGGATTTGTGGATTTATCTACAAGGTCGGTAACGTCTGAAGTAAAGGTCTTTAGGCCGAAGGGGTTTACTCTGCCCCGAGGCGACTACCCAATACACATCCGACTATAGGATAAAACTGCTAAATCCAATGTAAGACATACTTGAGGAACGAGGAGAAACGGCGCAAGTATCTTGCTGGATAGCAAGAAAAAGCGACGGGTAGGATTGGGTACATAAGCAAAAGCCAGTTGAAATTGCCACATCAGCATGGAATACTGGATACGCTGACTTACCCACTTTAATTGTCAGATAAATTTGAAAATGCAAATCCGGCAACGGGTACGCAGAGAAATTACTACGGTGATTAGTTATGAGTATAATCTGGAAATATCAGTTTGCAGATAATGCTCCCATTTACAAGGAAAGTGTGGGAGCATACCCGAAAGGGCCTGTTTGCACATTTGAAA
>LUTY01001881.1 GCA_001640045.1 Candidatus Thiomargarita nelsonii
GCAACGTGACGCGACTTTGCGTGCTTTGAAAGAAGAATTGGCAGCCTTAGTCAATGGACAAAAGGCGCTGAGAGACAAACTGGACTCTCAACTGGCTCAGTTAGAGACATTAGTTCAAGAGAAAAACGATAAGCTCAAAGCACAACTACAAAGCTTGAAAGGGGAAACAACGGCGGCACAAAAGCAGCAAGAACAGCAACTTCAAACTTTAGCCACTCAAGTTTCTCAAGCCTTAAAAGCTGAAATGAGCGCCTTGAATGAGAGACTCAAGTCGCAAAATGAGCAAATCGAACAATCGGCGACTCAACTAGAGACAGCCTTAAAAGCTGAAATGAGCGCCTTGAACGAGAGACTTAAGTCGCAAAATGAGCAAATCGAACAATCGGCGACTCAAGTTTCTCAACTAGAGACAGCCTTAAAAGCTGAAATGAGCGCCTTGAACGATAAACTCAAATCGCAAAATGAGCAAATCGAACAATCAGCGACTCAAGTGAAAGCTGATATGCTCTCTCAAGAAGAAAGCGAGCCAGTTGATGAGCCATTACAAAACGAAGAAACGACTAGCTCAGTAGAAGAGCCGCAAAATGCTGCTCAATAAAAATCCTATTATTTTTCGACGCAGAGCGTCGAGGCATGCATTCCCAC
>LUTY01001882.1 GCA_001640045.1 Candidatus Thiomargarita nelsonii
TCGAAGGGCAATAAAGTCAGTACGGTAAATGGATCAATCAGAGGTATTACAGTGTCATTAGGTAATTTAACCCAGATTTTTTGTTCAACTTTGGTTTGCTCGCATGATGAGTCGGAGCTACCGGGACCTTTGATATGAGCATTAATGACCACTTTATCACCCGTCACGCGATTGTTGCTGTTGAGGACAATGTCAATGGATGGTTGGCAAGGTTGGTAAAGTTGTTGGATTTCGGATTCTGAAAGAACACGATTATATATCCGTAGATCATCTATGTACCCTTTAAACTGAAGTTCATTTTCCGGGGAAAACATCAATACCTGTCTGCCAATCGTTACCGCATCGTTGTTTTGTGTCATATTTGGAACTGTTGTATTAGTATCTAATACACCGTTTAAGAATATCTTAAAGGTTCCATTTTGTCCTACAAAAGTAATGTATGTCCAGGTATCTTCTGATATAGAAGCATTAGAAAGTATCTCTTTATAACTTCCGGTACCATCTGATATCCAAAGACTCGCTTTGTCATTATTCAACTGAAAATCATAGGGACCATAGTGATTGGTTTCATATTTAGCTATGATGGCCGCGTTTCAACCGATGTTAAGGTAGTAAAAAAACTACCCGAAGCGGATATCATACTGT
>LUTY01001883.1 GCA_001640045.1 Candidatus Thiomargarita nelsonii
CGTCATGCTGGTAGCAACGGCGACACTTATCAGCTTAAACGATGAAAAAAAGAGCTTGTCAACACGCCAACGTCTGCGCTTATCAAGCATATTATTAATGCAAGCTTTGCCAGTGATGTTAGTCTTATTTTTTTTATTTCCCCGTGTAGCAGGACCATTTTGGAAATTACCCATAGATAGCCATACTGGTATCACCGGTTTAAGTGATAGTATGTCAATAGGCGATGTCAGCCAATTAATCCTATCCGATGAAGTCGCCTTTCGTGTCAAATTTGAGGGAGAACTACCGCCGCCAGAGCAACGCTACTGGCGGGGTGTTTGGTCATAGAGCTTCATGACGGTTGTATCCAATATTAATTTTAAAAGAATCATGTAGGGTGGGCAACGTGTTTTTGTTGCCCACCCTACAATGAAACGCTATTATACCTGATAATACATGATTCAGTACTTAGTGCAGGATAGCGGAAATTTCCATACCACCCAAACATCTATCTACAAGGATTGCGATAAAGCTGTGATAAGTCAAAACAAAACATGGTAACTAATATAGTGATTTATACCACAATGTCAGTGAAGTGACGTTACCGAAGTTGAATTGTTGCGCTCAATCTTGCCAGAAGACAATTCAAACCTTCAATCCGCTC
>LUTY01001884.1 GCA_001640045.1 Candidatus Thiomargarita nelsonii
CCTGCCGCGATAAATCGCCTACTACGAACTTTAAGCTCTTCCCATGTCATTTATTCAAAACCAACTCAAAGTTTATAATGTCGCCACAGAACCCACACGTTTATCGGTTCTATTTTTATGTTTTATCATTTTACTTTGTCGTGAACCTGATGGATTTTTTAATCCGCAATTTTGGGCGGAAGATGGAGTTATATTCTTCCAACAGAATCTGATTCTTGGTTTACCTGCACTCTTGGAGCCTTATGTTGGTTATTTACATTTAATACCTCGTTTGATTTCCTATTTTTCTGGATTCTTTCCAGTCTCATTCGCACCAGCACTCTATAATTTCAGTGCGCTTGTTATCACGCTATTTGTCATTAATTACTTATTCTCACCAAGAATACAGCTACCTTTTAAGCCGTTACTCGCCATTGCGGTTGTACTTGTTCCACCAGATGGTGAGATTTTGATGAGCATAACTAATATACAGTGGTTTCTTCTTCTTATCCTCATTCTATTTATTATCCAGGATAAACCGAATACGAGAAACCAACTGTTATTAGATACTCTAATAATAACGCTTATAGGTTTAACAGGACCTTTTATGGTTCTATTTTTACCCCTGTTTATTTTCAGTTTGATTTATATTTGTAGAAGCTACT
>LUTY01001885.1 GCA_001640045.1 Candidatus Thiomargarita nelsonii
GTAAGCGTTTTGTGATAATGATGCGTCTTGCTGCTCTCTCAGCGACAGGGACTGGTATTTGGATGCTAGTCAGCTAAGGCAGATGCAACACACATTGCCCAATGGTACTCAAGTTATAGGCATCCTAAATGATTTGTGGATGAAATACCTCAGAGGTTTTGAAAACCTCTGAGCGTCGTGTTACAAATGATTTATGGATGCCTATATAAGCCAGCATATACCGGGTATCCAAAGTGTGGCACTCGGTATTTGGCTTCAGCACGGCAGCCGTCATGAAGCGCCACACCAAGCCGGTTATACACACCTGTTGGAACATCTATTATTTAAGGCTGCGATATTTAGAAAGTCGCGGTTTTAGGGTGAGCCCTGAATATGTGGAATCGGTGGCGTTTTTGCATGATGGGGTTTGTGATTGTCAGGCTTTAAATAACAATGGTAGTCCAAAATATCATACGTGGTGATAACCACAACATGGAAAAAATTTTTGTCCAAAATGATAACCGGTGGCGGTTCGCACCCTACACTTGCTCGTATCTGGTGATAATCCCGCAACTTGGGCACCAAATCGGCGGGTAGCATAAAAAATTCTTAATGACCCCAGTGCCTTTGATTATGCTTTAGATAAAAATATTTAACTGGCGAGA
>LUTY01001886.1 GCA_001640045.1 Candidatus Thiomargarita nelsonii
AACGAAGTAATTAAAAACCGCAGAAACAAATTCATTTATCAGGAAAACGACTCCTGAATTCAATTCGTTTATTCCCTAATTAGTTGTACTAATGTCTGGTGATAGGGTAGATTTGACGCAATGCCATTAAGTAAAACACTGGGGACATTTAGATGAATTAAAACGTGCCCATCCCGAAAACACAAATCCCGCCCAATAATAAGGATGCCCATACGTGCCATTGCCTTTAATTTGCATTTCACAATAGTCAGCGAAATGTTGTTTATCTTCAAGCAAATACTGTGTGATTTTGCGACTATAGGCTATCAAGGTTTCGGTGGTGGCATCACGCAGCCAATATTGTGCTTGTTGGAGTGCGTGGGCGGGCGGCTGTTTTTTGTGGAGATAAATTTCATAAAACCGCTGTAATAACAACATAGTAGAGATTTCATCGACTGGCCATAAGGTGCTAATAATCGCCGGCACACCCGCTTGCATAAAGGCCCCAGAAAAACCTATGACTTCGTTAGGAATTTTTTGAAAATCGCTAATGCCGGTCTGACAAGCGGCTAAAACGACCATTTGTGTTTTGGCTAAATTGACTGTGCCAAGAATCAAGTCTTGTACGGTAAAACGATCCTCTCCGGCTAAATACAGTGCGGAGT
>LUTY01001887.1 GCA_001640045.1 Candidatus Thiomargarita nelsonii
TAGATGAAGATATTATCCCCAATCGGGCTGATAAAAACTGGTCGGTTGATGATGTCCAAGCCGCCTTCAAAATGATTGTGGATGATGGGTACACGACTACCTTATTTGATAGTTTGGCCAAAAATTTGGAGAACAATCGTGAACTGTATAATTTTGTGTCAGATATTGTGATTAATGGTAAACGCGCCCCTTATGTCATCACTAGCCCGATGATTAACCTCGCTAATTTATATGGCATTATCGCAAATGTCGATGGTTTTTGCCAGATTCATAATCGGATATATGAGCAGAGGATTTATGCCCATTTAGTCTCGAATTTACTTGTTGCCAATCGCAACAATCTGGCTCCCTCGCCGGACTCTTTCACCGCTGACGGCCTGAATGTTAAGTTGATATTACAGCGATTTCAAGCCTTTATGCGGGAAAACTCTTCTCAGCGGGATAGAAAATTTTTGGAACGCGAAGGGCGGTTATTGTTTTTGGCCTTTCTCAAACCCATCATGAACGGCAAAGGATTTGAGTTTAAAGAACCCGTCGTTGCTGATGAACAACGCCTGGACCTCGTCATCACTTATCAAGACAAACGGTATGTCATTGAACTTAAACGGTGGTATGGGGAGAAATATCATCAACGGGGCTTGCA
>LUTY01001897.1 GCA_001640045.1 Candidatus Thiomargarita nelsonii
GGTGAGATCGCGGGTAGACGCTATTTTGTTGGTACGCCCGCTTTTATTAGTACACAAACTGGGCTAAAAATTAAAGTAGAACATTTACAAAGTGAAGGCAACACCCTGGTTTTACTCGCCGATGCTCACACCCTCTACGGAGCCTTTCTCTTTGGAGATGAAATTCGCGCTGGCGCACGAGAATTAGTCCAATCCTTACAACAACAAGGTAAATCGGTTAGTCTATTGAGCGGCGATCATGCGCTCGCTGCACAGCGCGTGGCAAAGGCGGTGGGGATTGAAAATGTCGGCTATGCCCTGAGCCCTAGAGATAAATTGCAAGCTGTCAAATCATTACAAGAAAAAGGTGAAATAGTTGCTATGATAGGTGATGGTGTCAATGACGCGCCGGTGCTGGCACAAGCGCAAGTGTCGATTGCAATGGGCGGGGGCACACAAGTCGCCCGTGCTAGTGCGGATATGATTTTATTGACGGAACAATTGCCCAATTTATTGATAGGCATTAATACTGCCCGTCAAACACTGAAAATTATTCGCCAAAATGTGGCTTGGGCAATTGCTTATAATTTATTGGCTTTACCGGCAGCGGCGGTGGGTTGGGTGGCACCTTGGATGGCAGCGATTGGGATGTCTTTTAGCTCCTTGTTAGTGGTTGCTAATGCACTGCGTTTAGTTCGGCGGAGTCAAAAAACTGATAACTGATAACTGATATGGATATACTGTATTTATTAATTCCCATCTCATTGGTACTGATAGGGCTGATTATCTGGGGCTTTTTGTGGGCGATCAAATCAGGTCAATTTGACGATTTAGAGGGCCCTGCCCATGAAATTTTAATGGATAATGACGATTTGCCGTCTTCAAAAAGTCCAAGATAAATCTTGGACTCCGAATAGACAGGGGGGTTATGCAGCGAGACTAGGTTTTCTAGCACCGTAGCGACGGCGGAATTTATCCACACGCCCTGCACTATCAAGGATTTTCTGTTGTCCTGTATAAAAAGGATGGCAAGCGGCGCAAACTTCAATATGTAAATCTTTGCCAATCGTTGAACGGGTTGTAAAGGTATTGCCACAACTACAAGTAACGGAGACCTCGTTGTAGGCTGCTGACATAAATAAGTTCCTATGGGATGAGAGTAAAATATCTAAGTACCTAGTCACAAATTTTTGGGTATTTTGGAGTCCAAGATTTATCTTGGAAGAGCGGGACTCGTCCAAGATAAATCTTGGACTCCTTTTATACCTTAAAATTCATGATTCAGTGCTCATTTTAAACTAAACACATTAAATTTGACACGACGTTTTGATCGCTGCCTTATGTCACAAACCCACTGTTATCATTGCGACTTACCAGTCCCTGACAATCTCAATTTATTCGTCACAATTGACGGCAAAGCTCAACCAATGTGTTGTCACGGCTGTCAGGCAGTCGCTCAAGCGATTGTTGATGCTGGTTTGCCAGATTTTTATAAACACCGTACCAGTCATGCGCCAACCGGACAAGAATTAGTCCCTGATTTTATCCAACAAACCACTGTCTATGATAATCCTGCTATCCAAAAACGCTTTGTGCGTTATGAAGATGAACATATCCGCGAAGCCGCTTTAATTTTAGAAGGCATTACCTGTGCTGCTTGTGTTTGGTTAAATGAGCGTCATTTGCGTACCCTGCCCGGTGTCATTGATGTGCAAGTCAATTATTCTACACATCGCGCCCGCGTCCGTTGGGATGAGTCGCGTATTCATTTAAGCGACATTTTACAGGCGGTGAGCCGTATCGGTTATATTGCTCATCCTTATGATCCCGCCCGTCAACAAGAAATCCTGGATCGTGAGCGCAAACAACAATTACGCCGTATTGGTGTTGCCGGTGTGCTAGGTATGCAAGTGATGATGCTTTCAATCGCTTTGTATGCCGGTGCGTGGTATGGGATGGAACCAGAATTTAAGTTATTGTTTTATTGGATTAATTTGATACTGACCACGCCTATTTTGTTATACGCCGCTCAACCCTTTTTCAAAAGTGCATGGCGCGATGTGAGGCATGGGCAAGCCGGCATGGATGTGCCCGTTGCCTTAGGTATAAGTCTCGCTTTTGTGGGCAGCCTTTGGACGACGCTCAGTGGCAATCATGGACATGTTTATTATGATTCAATTGCCATGTTTGTGTTTTTTCTGCTGACGGGGCGCTATTTTGAACTCGTCGCTCGGCAACGCAGCGCACAAGCGGCTGAAAGTCTTGTGCATCTGGTGCCAAGCATGGCGACTCGTTTAGGTGCAGAGGGTGAAGAATTAGTCTTAGTGGCTGATTTAGTTGTCGGAGATAGGGTACTCATCCGCCCGGGTGAAAATATTCCTGCGGATGGCACTATTTTAGAGGGACATTCCAGCGTTGATGAATCTTTGCTCACCGGCGAAAGTTATCCGCTGACTAAAAAGCCGGGGCAGCCTGTGATTGCTGGCACCGTGAATATTGATAATCCTTTAAAAATGCAAGTCGATAAGATCGGTTTGGATACGGTGCTCTCACACATTTTACGTTTACTGGAACGCGCCCAAACGGAAAAACCGGCGCTCACCCAATTAGCGGATCGCGTGGCTTCATGGTTTGTACTCGGAGTGCTGCTGTTAGCCTTGGGCGTAGCAGTGTATTGGTGGTATGTCGATCCAGAGGCATGGCTAGCGATTACGCTTTCCGTCTTAGTTGTGACTTGTCCTTGTGCGCTATCATTGGCAACGCCCACCGCTATTACTGCCGCTACCAGTACCCTGACTCGTGCCGGCTTATTGACAACACGGGGACATGCTTTAGAAAGCTTAGCACGCGCGACCCATTTTGTTTTTGATAAAACGGGGACGTTGACGGATGGACGTTTACGCTTGTTGAATACGCACACTTTTGCAGATTTTAGTCCAGCAGATTGTTTACAGTATGCTGTTGCTTTAGAGCGGCAATCTGAACATCCGATTGCTCGCGCTTTGGTAGAGGCTTGTTCAAAGGCGGGGATGAGTGCCACGGAGGTGACTAATT
>LUTY01001889.1 GCA_001640045.1 Candidatus Thiomargarita nelsonii
CAAGCACTGATTGCCTTTTTGCAACGGGCACTTGGATACTCTCTGACAGGTGATACCAAAGAGCAATGTTTGTTTTTTCTCTACGGAAATGGGAGTAACGGAAAATCCACCTTTATCGAAACGGCCCTGGTAGGGCTACTAGGTTCCTATGTATGTAGATTGCCCATTGAATCTCTCTTGCTTAAAAGTTCCAGCAGCGGCATTCCCAGTGACATCGCCAAATTAAAAGGAGCACGAGTGGCGATTGCGAGCGAAATCCCAGAAGGCCGTAGGCTTAATGAGTCATTAACCAAAGACATAAGCGGGGGCGACACCATCACGGCTCGAAAATTATATCACGACTATTTTAAATTTCGACCAGAATGCAAACTGTGGCTTTACGGAAATCATAAACCAAACATCACTGGAAATGATGATGGGATTTGGCGCAGGATAAGAATCATCCCCTTTTCAGCTCAGATTAACGATGCCGAAAAAAACCAAGCTCTCGGCTCCGAACTCAAAGCAGAACTACCAGGCATTTTGGCTTGGGCGGTAAAAGGTGCCTTGGAATGGCAGCAAAAAGGCCTGAATCCACCGCAAGAAATTCTCACAGCGACTTCTGCCTATCGCCGTGAAATGGACCCCGTTGGCATCTTCATTG
>LUTY01001890.1 GCA_001640045.1 Candidatus Thiomargarita nelsonii
GGATACCCCGCCGTTCTATTATTTAAAACCAATGAAAAAAAACAAAGAGTCAGACGACTCGAAACCGCACGATAACAGTTACAAACAAATCTTTTCACACCCCCAGATGGTTGAAGATTTGTTACGAGGATTTATATCAAAGAAATGGGTGGACGAAATAGACTTTGATACCTTAGAAAAAACCGGTGGCAACTTTGTCAGCGATGATTTACGTCATCGAGAAGACGATATTATTTGGAAAGTGCGTTGGCGCAATACAAACGAATGGCTATACATTTATCTATTAATCGAATTTCAATCAAGTGTCGATCGCTTTATGGCAGTGCGTATCATGGTTTATATTGGTCTGCTCTATCAAGATTTGATTAAAAGTAAAGCCATAGCCGAGAATGGAAAATTGCCACCGGTGTTACCATTGGTACTTTACAACGGAGAAGTGAGTTGGTACGCCGCCCGAGAACTCAGTGAACTGATTGCACCATTTCCGTTTGGTGTGAAAAAATACTGTCCCCATTTACAGTATTTAGTCATAGATGAACGCCACGATTATACCGATGAACAACTCACTGAAAAGTTAGAAAATTTAGCGGCGGTGTTATTTCGACTAGAAAAAAGTCGTACTAAATCGGATACACAACAAGCC
>LUTY01001891.1 GCA_001640045.1 Candidatus Thiomargarita nelsonii
GATTATTTATAAGATTTTGTAATTGCTTACATGCTTGAGATCGCTTATTAATTTTAACAATTTCAATACAGCTTTTTATACTAAAATTATCGCTGTTGTTATTTTCTAGGCTTTCAACACATTTCTTGATATGGGGAGCATTTCTTTTATGTTTCTCAGTAAAACAATATGTTCTTACATCTTGATTGGAATCGGCAAGATGTAAAATCAACCAGATTTCAAAACAAGGATTACTGATCCCAAGATGGTAAAGTGTATCAAACTGACATTTATCTGCTAATTGGAGAATCGTTTTTTGTTCCCATGTGTCAGTATCTATTATAAGCCACAATTCATCACGATCTTTTTGAAAATCATAATCTTGATTATCCTCAAGAAATTCTTCTAACATCTGTTCCGTCGATTTTGGAGAAGATTTTCCATGTTGTTGTGCCGGGCGGCGTAAGATTTCTACATGTAAGTTTCTTTCGTCAAATTTCTCGCTATATTGTTTTTTCAAAGCCGTAAAGTATTGGTACTCCGTATGATAACCTTCAGTGGCAATGACATAGAGTTTGGTATTGATAAAATCAGAAGTTCTACGATAATGGTTTTTTGGCGTTTCTCTTGGCACTCTTTATGTCTCCCATCCTAATTCTTTTAT
>LUTY01001892.1 GCA_001640045.1 Candidatus Thiomargarita nelsonii
TCCGAAGGTTTGAAAGCCGCTAAGTATAACACATTTTCCTTAGCTTAATGGCATTGGGTCACGACTGCTTTATTGGGAGGTCCACTATTTACGGCGCTGAGTGCGATGGGCGTATTGTATTTATCACGCGATGTGTTTCGCTTTATTTGGCGTGATTTCAAAGCCGGGCATTTTCTCAGTATGTTTTTAATTGGTGCCATTATGGTGGTGGGCATGATTGCCAGCGGCCATTTAATACTGGCAGCGTTAGCGGGTTTGATCGGCGGATTCTTTGTTAAAATTATTGAAAAAACCGAGGATAATTCTAAAAAACAATTGATCAATGTTTTTGGCGGTCATCCGTCACGGGTGTGGCTGGAAAAAGACGGCGTGGAAATCGAAGTCGATTTTACTCAGCTAAAGGTGGGCGACATTGTGATTGTCAACGCCGGAGAAATCATCCCGGTGGATGGTCAGATTCAGGAAGGTTTGGCTACCATTGACCAGCATATCCTTACTGGTGAAAGTCAACCGGTAGAAAAAGCCTCTGGGGATAAGGTATTTGCCGCGACACTGCTGCTGTCCGGGCGCATTCGCATCCGGGTTGAAATGGCGGGAGAAGAAACGGTTGCCGCCCAAATTGGTCAGGTACTCAACAATACC
>LUTY01001893.1 GCA_001640045.1 Candidatus Thiomargarita nelsonii
GGGTCACTTTTTCTTCGCTGGAAAAATGCGTTTTGCCCGGGACATCTAACCAAAAAGTTATCGTCACTAAACCAGGATTGGGCAATTGTTTGAGCTGTGATGAAGCTTCGTCTGCCTGTGCTGGCAGCATCATCATTAGTGCGCCTAGAAAAATAATCGTTTTTATCATATCAGTTATCAGTTATCAGTTATCATAAAAGGCTTTAGAGACTTAATTAAACTACATGGATGTTATATATTCAAGGATAATCCAAATCTTTATAGAAATCTCTCCTTTTTTTTTATGTAAATACTGAGCCGAGCCATTATCTGTTTTGGATTATCTCGCCAATGGCGGTGGGATTCGCATCCGCTTTGGGAAAAGCGCATAACAGGCTGATCCCCACCATAAAACCTATAATATATAATAGTCCGGGTGCAAACATGACTCGATGAGTCAGCGATTTTAAAAGCTTGTTGCTCGAAAACATTATGTACCTCCGTCATGGTACTTAAGACTTTCTAACCAAATAAATTGACATACACTTGTGAAAATAGGGACAGACCACATTTTATTGTGTGCGCCGGATCATCTCGATGATGAAAAACCCCATTCGCCACGATCACATCAAATGACCAGTCCGCATTGTAATCCATAATGTT
>LUTY01001894.1 GCA_001640045.1 Candidatus Thiomargarita nelsonii
GTCTGGAGAATTTAGCTGATACTTACAAAAGACAAGGCCAAATTAACAAAGCCATCAAATATTTTGAAAAACTCGTAAAAGGCGTAGAACAATTACGAAGTGGCGATTTATCCGCCGAAAACCGCCAAGCCCTATTTAAAGAGTGGGTGCCTAGTTATTTTGTGCTTTCTGACTTATATATTGATCAATCTCGTTTCGTGGACGCTTTTCGCATTGCCGAACTTAGCAAAGCTCGCACCCTACTCGAATCTTTGGCAGCCAAACACGCCGCCCTCCAAAGTGGACTTAGCGTCGCTGAGCAACAACAACTACAAGACTATGAAATGCGTCTAGCAAATTTGAACAATCAGATTGGTAAAGCTTTACAAGACAATCGCCTAGATGACCGAGTGCGTTTAGAAACCGACAAAAACCAACTGGTCAACAAGCTCAACAAGTTCCATCGTGAGTTAATGGCAAAATACCCTAAATATGCCCAACTCAGCGAAGTGCAAATTATCGGTGCTAAAGAGGGCGCGAAATTTTTGCCTGATAATGGCGTATTCATAAGCTATCTTGTCTATGAAAACAATGTGTTAGCATTTACCTTACAATCTAATGGCAAACTCACCGCGCACGATTTAGGAGAAATCCCCGAGCTTT
>LUTY01001895.1 GCA_001640045.1 Candidatus Thiomargarita nelsonii
CGGGTAATCGTTACCTCGTCTCCCGCTTCTACCCGATTGAGAATTTGATTGAGATGTGATTCAAATTCAGTAACACTTATATTAAGCATTATTAAGCTCCTTTAATTCACCACCCGCCCCAATAACCACAACAAATCAGACAAGCGGTTAAAATAAGGCAAAATGTTTGAATCGATTTTTTCGCCGGATTCTGTTAAACGCACAAGATGACGCTCAGCACGGCGGCAAACAGTCCGCGCCATATCAAAAGCGGCGGAAACCCGGTTTTCACCCGGCAACGCCCAATCAAATAATAAACCTTCAACATTTTCAAGACGATGAACCTGCGCCGTGAGCGCGTCAACCATCTCGGTCGTGACACTGGGCGCCTGTTTTTTGCTATCAGCCGGTGTCGCCAATGATGCACAAACAACAAACAATTCTTGTTGAATCGCTTTAACCAGATCACACACTTCCGCCTTTTCGCAGATTGAACGGGCAAAACCCATCACAGCATTGAGTTCATCAATTGTCCCGTAGGCTTCAACACGTAAACTACTTTTAGAAACTCGGACACCACCGATAAGGCTGGTTTGCCCTGTATCACCCCGTTTGGTTGAAATATTTGGCATCACAATTCCCTATTTTCCAGCAACACTTCTG
>LUTY01001896.1 GCA_001640045.1 Candidatus Thiomargarita nelsonii
GAAAAAGCGCGTGAGGGGTACAAAGATACTGCCCGTTGCTTGCCCCCTATCAAAAAAAATCTCAGTTGTGGGGGCACGAAAAAAGATAAAATATTAGATGAACAAATCCTTAAACCAAGCGAATTACCTATTTCACCACCTTTATTTTCAGTCTCAATTCTCAATGGTGCGATAAGTGTTGATGAGAAAGCTTGTCATCAAGCGGGGATTGATCCCGAAAAGGCGAAAGCGACGATAAAAGAGTTAAACCTTAACTGTAAACGTTTATGCCAAGTGCGAAAACGTATTTTAGAAAAGCTTGATGCTGATTACAGGAAGCGACGCGCCAGTCTTGGAAATCCCACTTTCACACAGATTGATGCTTTACTCAATCAAATGACAGCGCAATATCTCGCCGTTAAACCAGATGGCAGCCTCCCGGCTTTTTTCACGACAAATCGCGCATTTTTCGGTTCAAGGGCTGAGGCATTTCTTGAGCACAATGGAATTGTAAAACCGAACTGATAGCTGGTGCTAAAGCTGAAATGAGCGAGCGTAGGGCCACGATGGTGGTGTAGATTTTAGGAGTTTATTTGTGTACAGGACGCACCCGACGCTCATGGAACAGTATTAGATAATGTTGTATAGTTAAAAGAATTAGG
>LUTY01001906.1 GCA_001640045.1 Candidatus Thiomargarita nelsonii
AGCCCAGAAGTCAAGCGGATTTTTCAGTTGTTAGGCAAAGAGTTACCGCTGAAAAAGGCCGCTAAGTTGACGAGTGAAATCACTGGGATTGGTAAAAATAGCTTGTATGCATTTGGATTGGAGCAGAAAAAACTTTAATATCATGTTTAACTTATCCGACATTCGTAGTAGTATTGATAAATTAGATGTAGCCATTCAAGAACTTATAAGCCAACGCGCCCGCTTAGCGGAGCAAGTCGCACGGGCGAAATCTGCTCAAGAGGAAAATCCCAATTTTTATCGTCCAGAGCGTGAAGCGGAAATTTTGCGTCAGGTGATAGCACGTAATCAGGGTCCTTTATCAAATGATACGCTGACGCAGATTTTTCGAGAAATTATGTCGGGCTGTTTAGCTCTACAAAAACCAGTTAAGGTTGCTTTTTTAGGTCCTGCTGGTACTTATTCACAAGCCGCTGTCTCTAAGCATTTTGGAGTGGCGGCACAAATTATCCCGCTACAAACGATTGATGAGGTATTTCGTGAAGTTGAGGCGGGTACGGCTTATTATGGTGTGGTGCCGGTGGAAAATTCGACCGAAGGTGGTGTTAATCAAACTTTAGATTGTTTTATAAAAACACCGTTGAAAATTTGCAGTGAAATTGAATTGCCGATTCATCATCATTTACTTTCAAGGGAGAGTGAATTGGCACAGGTTAGGCGAATTTATGCTCATCAACAATCTTTTGCTCAATGTCGCGGGTGGTTGGATAATCAGTTGCCTACGATAGAGCGCTTTGCTGTCAATAGTAATGCTGAGGCGGCGCGTCGTGCGGCTAATGAGTCGGGTGCTGCGGCGATTGCAGGAGAGATGGCGGCTGAGATTTATGAATTACAGGTGGTGGCTTCACGGATTGAGGATGATGTGGACAATACGACTCGTTTTGCGGTGCTTGGACAACAAGAGCCGCCTCCTACTGGCAATGATAAAACTTCGTTGTTATTGTCCAGTCCCAATAAACCGGGTGCGTTATATCATTTGCTTGAGCCATTTGCTAAAAATAATGTGAGTATGACGCGCATTGAGTCGCGCCCCTCGCGGCAAGGTATTTGGGAATATGTTTTTTTCGTTGATATTGAAGGGCATATCCAAGAGCAGCCTGTTGCGAATGCTTTGCAAGTTTTAGAAAACCATACTTCTTTAATTAAACATCTTGGCTCTTATCCTCGTGCCGTGTTTTAAAATAATTATGATAAGTGATAAGTGATAACTGATAACATGATTAAATTTGCTACGCCTGGCGTTCAAGGTTTACGTCCCTATCAACCGGGTAAACCCATTGAAGAGTTAGAACGAGAATATGGGATAAAAAATGCTATTAAGTTGGCTTCAAATGAGAATCCTCTTGGTCCAAGTCCACAGGTGCTTGAGGCTGTGCAAGGCAGTTTAAAAGATATTGCGCGTTATCCTGACGGTAATGGCTTTGTGCTGAAAAAAGCTTTAGCACAAAAGCATCATGTAGATATGGATATGATTACTTTGGGCAATGGCTCTAATGATGTGCTTGAATTGATTGCGCGTACTTTTGTGACTCAGGCACAGTCAGTTATTTTTTCTGAACATGCCTTTGTTGTTTATCCTATGGTGACGCAAGCCATTGGTGCGCGCCCGATTGTCACATCGGCGAAAAATTGGGGACATGATTTAAGTGCCATGCAGGCGGCGATTTGTGATGATACTCGCTTAATATTTATAGCGAATCCGAATAATCCCACCGGTACTTGGGTTGATAAAAGCAGCCTAAAAGCTTTTTTAGAGGGAGTGCCCGAATCTGTACTTGTTGTCGTGGATGAGGCTTATTTTGAATATGCGTTTGAAAATCCTAATTATCCTAATAGTTTAGAGTGGTTATCCGAGTTTCCTAATTTGATAGTGACTCGGACTTTTTCAAAAGCTTATGGCTTAGCTGGGCTACGAGTGGGTTATTCGATTTCTCATGCTGATGTGGCTCATTTAGTGAATCGGGTGCGGCAGCCTTTTAATGTTAATTCTATTGCGCTTGTTGCTGCCACCGCCGCCTTGGATGATAGTGAATATCTAAAAAAAAGTATTGCATTAAATCGTGCCGGTATGCAGCAAATGAGGCAAGCTTTTGATAAAATGGGATTATCTTATATTCCGTCATTGGGTAATTTTTTGGCAGTGGATGTTGATGATGGTGCCAAAATTTATGAATTGTTGCTGCGTCAAGGTGTGATTACGCGCCCTATTGGTGGCGGAATGCCGCAGTATTTGCGAGTGTCTATTGGGTTGCCGTCAGAAAATGAGATATTTCTTCAAGCGTTGAGGAAGGTTTTTTAAAATTCGACGCGGAGCGTCGGGGCATGCATTCCTTTGCTCCGCGTGGGAACGAGAAAAAAAATATATATGAAAGTTAAAGAAATTATCAAAATCATTGAAGACGATGATTGGTTTTTGGTGAGAACGCGCGGTGATCATAGACAATTTCACCATGAAATTAAGCGAGGAACAGTAACAGTCGCAGGAAAACAGAGTGATGTTCTTCATCCGAAAACACTGAAATCTATTCTAAAGCAAGCTGGACTTGATTAATTGAATGGGGGTTATGATGGATTATTTAATTGTTATTGAAAAAGGTGAAAATAATTTCAGTGCCTATAGCCCCGATGTATTGGGATGCGTTGCAACTGGAAAAACCATTGAGGAAACCGTGCAAAGGATGAGAGACGCGCTCTTTTTTCACTTAGAAGATTTGTATTATCAGGATGAACCGATTCCTCAAGCTCAAGGTTTAGAAAAACATCTTGCAGAAATTAATAGCAATGCGGGAGATTTTTTTACGTTTGTCTGGGTAGATTTGAGTCCAGTGCTGACTGAGGCAGCATGAAATTTAAGTATGTCGTAAACCTGCTTCATCATTTCCGATTATTTGTACACCAGCGGAATGCCGCAGCATTTGCGAGTGTCGATTGGGTTGCCGTCAGAAAATGAGATATTTCTTCAAGCGTTGAGGAAGGTTTTTTAAAATTCGACG
>LUTY01001898.1 GCA_001640045.1 Candidatus Thiomargarita nelsonii
GTCCAGAATGTTGTACAAATCACTTAAAAGAATTATTATTTTTCACAGAAGATTTGCTCACAAAACATGGTATATTTCATTGGCTTGACTATGGTAGCCTGTTAGGTGCGCTAAGAAACCAAGAAATAATCCCGTGGGATACTGACGTTGACTTTGGTTTTTTAAAGGCGGATATGGAAAAAGTTCTCGCCTTAAAATCAAAAGTTAGCAAAGCCGGGTATTATTTTGATGAGAGTGAGCCGGATATTTTCAGAATTTGCTACTCCAAGAATAATAGACAGCATGTTGATTTATTTTCTTGGGGGGAAAAAAATGGGCAAATGCACTCTTTATATTATAAAATTGACTACTTTGATTTCCCCCCACAGTATCTGAATAAGCTAGAAAAAATCATCTTGTATGGTAAAGCCTTTCCGGTGCCTTCATCGATACACAAATTCATGATTGACCACAGATATGGGCTTGACTATATGACACCCAGACGAACCGTCGTTTTGAGTCAGATTCCAGACATCTCCCCGAATGAGTTTACGCCTCTTGTGGGACAACTTTTGGATGAAATTAGGGAACGGGATTATCGTATCTGGCAATTAGAGAATCATATTCCCATTAGGAAATTTTTGCAGTGGTCTTATCATTCT
>LUTY01001899.1 GCA_001640045.1 Candidatus Thiomargarita nelsonii
ATACACGCGGCAATAATGTGTCTGCCCAAGAAGATACGGATGCTAATAATAATGATGGTTTGCGTCCTGATGGGGGCAGCGATTTGATTTTTGATTTTGCTTGGGATCCGGCTTTACAGCCTTGGGAAGCTACGAATCAAGAAGCGGCGATTGTCAATTTGTTCTACTGGAACAATGTGATACACGATGTTTTTTATCACTATGGTTTTGATGAAGCCAGTGGTAATTTCCAAGAAAATAATTATGGTAACGGTGGTTCAGGCGGTGATTCTGTTCAGGCGGATGCACAAGATGGAGGCGGTATAAATAATGCCAATTTTGCGACACCGCCCGATGGTCAAAATCCACGTATGCAAATGTTTCTCTGGAACTATACTTCACCTCAACGCGATGGTGACTTTGAAAATACCATTATTATCCATGAATATGGGCATGGTATTTCAAACCGTTTGGTAGGTGGACCCAGTAATGTGAATTGCTTGGGGAATGATGAGCAAATGGGTGAAGGTTGGAGTGATTGGTTGGCCTTGGTTCTAACCGCATTAGAGAGCGAACATGGTGCCAGTGCTCGTGGTATAGGGGCTTATGTACTGGGTCAAGCCCCTGATGGTCTGGGTATCCGTCCCGCCCGTTACAGCACA
>LUTY01001900.1 GCA_001640045.1 Candidatus Thiomargarita nelsonii
TATGCGCCAATTTTATTAGCACCTTTAGCTGTCTTTTTCCTCATTCAAAGGGGTAGTTTTTATTTAAAAATAGTATTTTTGGTTATTGTAACCATAGCATTTATCTTTTCATGGAATCTTTTCGCTGAACAATTTTCAATAGAATCAAGTCAAGATTTGGTTTCGACAACCGATACTGTTTCCAGCGGCTGGGCACGCGGTGGTTCGGGACAACAAATCAGCGGCGGAATTACCAGCTTTGGCAGTATGTTAGCGTTTATGCCGATAGGTAGTTTCACCGCCTTGTTTCGGCCACTGCCGGGAGAAATTTTAAATCCTTTTGGTTTATTGTCTGGACTAGACAATTTTATTTTGTTATCATTGCTCTTTTTTGCCATCAAGCGAACGCAATGGAAAGAAATTAAAGAAGAACCACTTTTATTGTGGGCCATCGTCTTGCTAACGGTATGGGCAACAATATACGGGTTTGTTTCGTACCAAAACCTTGGAACTGCGATACGTTATAAGCTAATGATTTTACCAATATTGCTTGGATTATTGCTTTATTTCTCCAGAAACCGCAACACAATAAATAATAGGGAGTTAAATGAAAAAGCAAAGCGAGTTTGGTTACAACGAAAGAATATTTTCTGGCGGTATCA
>LUTY01001901.1 GCA_001640045.1 Candidatus Thiomargarita nelsonii
AAAACTGGCTTGCCAGTGACTTTGGTGAAAAAGCTGAGGCAACACCAAACCAAGCGGTGTTAGCTGATTGAAAAATCCGACTCCGCCAATACAAACCGTATGATAACCTCGCCCCGCTAACCCATTGACAATATCCGGTGCCTCAAAAACACAAGTACTATCCTTAGTCGTCTCACTCCCCCCAAAAGCGAGCGCAAATAGACGTGCATGAGAACCAGGTTCGGCAGGGGTAGGCAGAAATCCTGCAAAAAAAGCTTGATGAGCGGCATAAGTAAAACTGCCAGGCGAATGGCGTTTCTCCCAACGTGGCAGCCAACGCGCCAAATTGGGAAGATGCCCAGCGGCTAATTCTTGGCAGGCGACATCATAGCGGAGTGTATCTAAAGTTATAAAAAGAATGTCGTGACTGCCTATAATGTCGTTCATGTTCCTAATCAGTTATCAGTTATCAGTTATCAGAAAACAGCTTCTCGTTCCCACGCTCTGCGTGGGAACGCATTCAAGGACGCTCCGCGTCCTGCTTTGGTTGCCAATTGCCATCTGCAATGATGGGATAATGATGAGCCTTGTCATAGAGATAAATCAAAGCCTTGATAGTTTGACCATTATCAAGAATGACGGGCGTTAATTCCCGATAATAG
>LUTY01001902.1 GCA_001640045.1 Candidatus Thiomargarita nelsonii
TTATATCTGCATTATGAATTATCATGATTTTAAAAAAGCTTCAATTAACAAATTTTCGTTGTTTTAAAGAACTCTCTGTTGAATTACATCCACGTTTGAATGTTTTTGTGGGGAATAATGGTAAAGGAAAAACAGCTATTTTAGATGGTATTGCTGTTGGTTTAGGCGCAGTGCTGACGCATTTGCCGGAGATCAAAGGCATCAATTTTCGATCAAATGATCGCTGGCAAGATGAGAAGATGAAGCAAGCACCTTATGTGCGTGTCATGCTGGAAACGACCGCTGGCATCCGTTGGGATAGAACTGAAAAGCGTGATCAGAGCAAACAAACCCAGCAAGAAATTCCGCAGGACAAAAAACTCGGTGAACTTCATCAGTTTCTGGAAGAGACTATCAACGGTATTCAAGCCGATTTGCCTACCAAACTGCCTGTTTTGGTTTATTATGGCACTGATCGTGCCAGTCGTTCCAGTTTATCAAATTCAGTGCCGCGTGATTTTAAGAAAACATTCAATCGTTTTAAGGCATTGGAAGATGCCATCAAACCCAGTTCGCGTGTTGATTTCATGCTAGAACGCTTTGCTTTTCAAGAGGATATTGAACGTAGAGAGAAAGAAAACCGAGAAGATTTGGGGTATCG
>LUTY01001903.1 GCA_001640045.1 Candidatus Thiomargarita nelsonii
CAAAAATGCGTGCGCCAGCATCATACATGGCCTTAATTTGTTTGGAGAATTGTACCGGTTTGACCAGGTGTTCAGCCAATCGTTTTTTAATGGCATCCGCTTGCGTTGGGTAAGGTTGAGCAGTCGTATTAGAGTAAACGGTCCGTTGCGGAGCTTGCACAGAAATGGGTGCCAATACTTCAGCAAAATAGTTTTGAGCGCGGCTAATAAGGGGACTATGGAATGCACAAGCCACCTTAATTTTTCTGACAGTCAAATCCGTTTCATTCAGTTTAGACAAGGCTGCCTCTATCGCCGAAGTAGAGCCAGAAATCACGGTCTGAATTGGACTGTTTTCATTAGCTATAACAATGCCTTCAATCGTTTCTAACAGCGTTCTAACCGTTTCTGCATCGCTATTAACAGCGGCCATCGTGCCAGGTTCATCTCCAATGGCTTTGAGAATGCTTTCTCCACGCGCTTGACTCAAATTCAGTAAATTGTCCGGTTTCAGCACTCCGGCAGCGGTCAGCGCAACCAATTCACCATAACTGTGCCCAGCCAGCATATCCGGTACCACTCCTACTTTTTCCAAAAAGCGGTACAGAGCCATTTCCACCATGCCTAAGGTCACTTGAGCAGCACGGGTTTCTGTGATTGC
>LUTY01001904.1 GCA_001640045.1 Candidatus Thiomargarita nelsonii
GGCAGCCGAATTGAGCAACAAAGAGGCCATATTTTCGGCTTCTTTATTAAGTTCGTGGTGCTTTTTTTGATCGTAAACAAATAATGGATTTAAGGTGTCAGAGCCCAGTGGCTTTATCATTAGTTTCTCCTATAATGTAAATATGTCAATTAATGACTTAAGTGATATATTGCCATAACATAAGACATGGCTATTTTAATACATTATTTAAAACTAATAAATAAATTTATTAAAGCAAGCTTTGAAACCAAAGCTAAAAACTGACTCGTTGCTTAGCAGTACTTAAAGAATAGATTTATTTAATAGAACAATAAATTTATTTATGGTTCCCACGCGCCGGCGTGGGAACCATAAAATCTCACTCTCAAGACATGATTATGAAAATCCTCCTAATGCGCGTTTTTAGAATTCTCCTGTTGTTGGGATTTATTGGTACGCTAATCTATTGGTTTTATCCCAATCATTCCAATACAGTTATTGAGGCGGTGAATTGGAAAATTCAAAAATCTATGACAAAAAAATCAGTGAATGACGTGTTAGCCAATATAGGGGCTGACGTTAAAGAACGTCTTTTGCCTTGGTTTGCATGGGGTTGCGGGTTTGAAAGGCGACAACTTTATTCCAGCCATGCTCTGCAAT
>LUTY01001905.1 GCA_001640045.1 Candidatus Thiomargarita nelsonii
TATCAGCTATGACTTTGACTGGTTTAGCCATGAATTATATGTGAAGGGAAAACAGATAAAAAATTCCTGCTAAGCTTATTATATCATTTGGGAATTGTATGAAGCAATATTGGGCAATCCCTTGTGGTTGCCCAATTAATGAATTAACGAGTTAGGTGTTTCAAAATGTTACAAACATTTAAAGCCAATTTAAATGGCAATCAGTTAGAATGGTTAGATGAACAACCAGTGCCTATAACTGATAAACCGAGAAAGGTTTATGTGGTTTTACTTGAAGAACCGTTAGAAAATCAATCTATGAATCAAACCACATTGGCAGCACTTAAAGAAATTGAAAACTGTGGTGGACAAGTTTTTGAAAATGTTGATGAATTATTTAAGGATTTAGATGAGTAATGAAACGTATTCGACGCTCCACTCAATTCAAAAAAGACTATAAACGCAGTCAAAAATCCGGTAAAAATCTAGCTGAATTACAAAAAGTCATTCATCAGTTAGCGACTGGTAAATCGCTTGATCCTGTTTATTGCGATCATGCCTTGCTTGGAAATTATAAAGGTTGTAGAGAATGCCATTTGGAGCCAGATTGGTTATTGATTTACAAAACGGAAGAAACTGAATTAGCGTTAGTACGGACTG
>LUTY01001915.1 GCA_001640045.1 Candidatus Thiomargarita nelsonii
GCTTGGTTCCATCATTTTTGAACTGTCAATTTGGTATTCCATATGGATGTCTTGAGGCACTTTGAGCGTTATGGTACCCATTATTAAAACTCCTGTATCTTTTTCGGATTTTAAAAATTTTTGGCCCACCAATTAATTTGTTAACCGTAGGGAGCATCTGATGACACGGATTACGCTGATTTAAACCCATCAAAGTCAAAAGTGAGGATAATGAGCAAGGGTAGGGTGCGTCCTACGCACCAATCGGCTCTGTGGATTAATGGTGCGTGGGACGCACCCTACGCTTGCTTGACGTGGTATGTAGGTTTTCAAAAAAAGTTGCACCTCACGTTAGAAGTCGAGCCCCAAAGAAATCCTATTTTTTAAAAAAATAGGATTTCTGTCGCCGCCCGCACTTGGCTAAACGTTTTCTATCACCTGAACATTCGCTATCTTGCAGAGTTCTTCAAAACAATGAGGCACCTTCAAAGCCAGTTTCATCAATTTATCCATTGCCAAGCTTTGAGTGACTTCCCCGCTAATCCCCTGTCACCAAAGATTTGCGCCGCTTGGCTTTGGGTAACATTGAAGCGTTCTCGACCGTGGGCAATTTCAGCACTGGTTAAAAAACCATCTATTTTTCTATGTTCGTCACGGATGCGAGTTTCATTGCGTTTGCTCTGATCTGGCATGACGACTTCTGAATGACAGGCGGGACATTCAGCATATTCAATCTCCTCTAATGAAAAATCATGTCCTTTATAGCAGTAATGTTCTACGGCTTTTTTGGGGATTAAATAGGCCGATTCACACATAGGGCATGTTGTTTGTTCTGGATTCATAATCTCTTTGCGCGATACGAGATAAAAATATTCTTCCTTCGTCTTGAGCCATTTGGCGGATAGTTTCTAGTGAATAAAATGGCATTGTTTTACCTTTAAATCAACCATAATGGTTAGATGATTGGGTGGATACGTGCAGCAATCTCCGCCCTACCAGTTCCCCTCTTGAGAGCAATGCCATATCGTGCCGCGAAGGTTGGGTGGATTATTCAGTTGTTTCGGGAAATCCGCTCCGCTCCATTCCCGAAACAAATTTTTTTCATAACAAGTGCTTTTTCAAATAAGTCGCATAAATCTCACAACGTGGGCGGACATTATCCTTAGAATCACCCCTCAGTATGCCCGCGCTGCGGAGACGGTAAAACGAGTCATAATCGGGACAGGCTTCACCGCGAAGTACCCCGCGCATCACCTCAGACAACTGCGGATCACGGTTGAGCAACCTCACAATACGGTGCAAATGGTCACCAAAAGCCTTGTCATCTTGGTCCGCTGTGCTGATAAATTCATCCAAAGTCTTGTTGTGGAAAACGATGTCATTCAGTCCACAACGCACGAGATACGGTTGTCCTCCCACCAGTTGATTGAAATGGCGCAGTTCAGTCTCATCCCGTAACGGTGAGCCATAACGCTGGTTTAAGTCAGCCACTTGTTCAAGGGAAAAATCCTCCAACTCTAACTTAGTGCCAACATTGAAGGGTGACTGATTCTCGTCTTTAATAAACAAATAAGTCTCGGTGGCATAAGCAATTGCCAATGTCAGCTGTGAGCAAGGGCTCTTAGGGTTCAGGGCGCGATCATTGTGCCAAGTACGAAACAGCGAGAAGACTTCACTACTGAAATGACACGAAAACAGGCGGTCAGCCTCATCAACCGCCCATAACAGCGGCTGTTGGGTTTTAGCCAGTATCTCACGACGAAAATAATGATCAAAATTCATGTTGGGGGCGCGATGAGGCCGCCATTTGTCTTGAGGATACACCTCTAAGTCAAGTTGATCGGCCAACATTTCGCCAATGGCAAGAAAAAATGTCTCTAAATTTTGCAATTGGGCATCAATAAGCTTTTGAAAGTCAGTCAACAACACCTGCATCCCCGCCTCACGCGCCGTCTGTAGTCCCCGTGCCAATAACGACGTTTTGCCAACTTGCCGTGCGCCTTTGAGCAACACAATGGTGTCACGGCGTTCAATAGCCGTTTGAAAATCTCCATCTACCTGACGCTTAACATAGAATTTGGAATCTAACGGGATAGCACCGCCCACCATCTCTAACTCATATTTTTTGGGTGGCAGTGGACTTATCAATTTTTCCAATAATTCATTGACCAACGGCACGTCATCATCAGGACTACGCCAGAGCGCATATTGAAGGTTGCCGAGCAGATTGGACAAATCTTGTGGCAGCGGCTCTTCAAAATTGATGCGTATGGGCAACAGCCGGGGTTTGCCGGTGTTTTCCTGTGCCGTTTGATAGGCAACATTGACTTCATAAGCCAGCATCTCGCTATACACCGACGTTGAAGAAAGCAAAATCACCACAGCATCCGCCTGTTTGATTTCGGCGCTTATCTGTCTTTCCCAGTCATCACCAATTCTTAGATGGCGATCAATAAAGACGCTATACCCCGCTTTTGAGAGATGTTCTTCAAGTAGGTTTAATAGTTGTTTATCGGGTTGGGCGCGTCGCTTGTAAATCAGCACTACCCGCAAACCTTTAGAAGGCTTAGTTTTTTTCTCAGTGTCCTCGGACTTTGTGGTTACGGGTGGCTGTTCTACTGGTGGTTGCGGGACATTTCGACTGTCTCGGAATTGACGGAGCCAGTGAGCCGCAAAAATATTAAAGGTTGGCGGTATTTTTTCCAAACCGTCTAACAGACAATAACGTTGATACAATAAAATCTGTGTCACATAAGCTAATTCAATTTCAAACTTTTCGGGCAGATTGTTATGCAGTACTCCCTCTTTAAAGCCATGATTAAGTTTATGGAGAAGAAGGCTTAAAATCAAAGCCTTTGGCGACAAGGTATCACTTGGTTCCATATTCTCAATAACAAGCTTCGCCTCTTCGGGAGATATGAACTGTTTTGACACCTCAAACCAAATTGATACCTCTAAGCGGGCTATATCACTGGCTAACAAGCTCATCTCCATATCTCCCACATCAATGACTTTAAAACTGCCGCCTGATGCCAACACATTGCCACAATGGA
>LUTY01001907.1 GCA_001640045.1 Candidatus Thiomargarita nelsonii
AAATTTATCATTATGTGGCAGGCGTGCAAGGCGTACCTTGCACTCCTAAAAAAATAAATCACAGCCGTTTTTGGAATAACTATCAACTGGAAATTATTACAATTGAATTATTAACCCCATGTCAACAGCCATCATCTTTAGAAAAGGGCTTTGTTCTATACTCAACAGTGCCGTTATCGACATACTCGCCAAATCCACTGGCACCGATAAAGCACTTGATTTACTCAAAGCCAACTTTACCTTCACCGCTGCTGAAATCGCGGCGTCTTTTCAAGACAGCCATGCTCGCGCCCTAGCCGCTATCAGTGCCGGCTTAGTGTCGTCTGAGCAAGAGCGAGGCTTTTGGAAAAAATTGCTTGAGTCGCGCATAGACAATGAATTTTCTCAGCGTATTGAGCAAGATTATTTATTGCCCTTTGCCCAAGATTGGTCAACTGAGGCACTATCAAAATTTCGTCAAACCGCCCTTGAACAGTGCAAACGCTTAGCCAAATGTACGCTATTTCAAGCCGAAAACGTCCCTTTGACTGAAAGCGAACTCGCCAGCTTTGTGACAGAAACGGGGACTTTTGCCATCACCGACTTAGTTTTGGCGCAAGTTGAACGTCACTCCGTTCCGTTACTTCGTTTCAATCCCTT
>LUTY01001908.1 GCA_001640045.1 Candidatus Thiomargarita nelsonii
GAAGGCAGAACGTATCAGTTCGAGCATGATTCTCAAGGCCACTTAACAGCCGTTACTGATCCGGCCGGTTTACGTGTGGAATATGAGCGCGATGCAGACTATCGTCTGGTCGCTATTCATCGAGGCTCTGACAACAGCCTTCATTTTAAGTATGATGCCCAATCTTTTCTCAGTGCGATAACTTTTCCTGACAATAGCATTTATGAATATAATCATAATGACAAGGGCCAAGTCACCGCCGCAGTGGATCGTAATGGAGACAAAATCAATTATGAATATTTAAGGACGGGCGAACTGCTCAGCCAAGTTGATAAAAATGGCAACAAAACGTGGTTCGAATATGCGGGTTTTGATGCCCCTTCCGCGATTGTCTTCCCAAACGGAGAGGACCACGAATTTGAATATAATGAGGACGGTCATCTCAGTAAAATGCGCGTGTATGGCAGAGAACACGCCACGTTTAAGATTGACCCATTTGCCGACACCTACGATATCACTTACGCCGACGGCACTCATGCCCATTTTCTTTCCAATGACAAAAAAATCGTCGAGGCTAGCAACGAGACTTGCACCGTCAAACTTAAGTACGATGATAAAGGCCGCATTATCAGCGAGGATACCGACGGCCAAATTGTCAG
>LUTY01001909.1 GCA_001640045.1 Candidatus Thiomargarita nelsonii
AAAGACTGTTGCTGTTAGTTGTCGGGTTTGTCGGTGGTATGATGAGTGGGTTAGTGGGCAATGGCATCGACATTATCACTTTTTCCGTCATGGTGCTGTTATTCCGCCTCAGTGAAAAGATTGCCACTCCTACATCGGTTATTTTGATGGCTATTAATGCGCTTGTGGGTTTTGCCTTACACGCTTTTGTCATTGGCGGTTTTACGCCATTGGTGCATGCTTACTGGCAAGCGGCTATTCCCGTTGTTGTGGTTGGTGCGCCTGTTGGAGCAATTATTTCTAGCCTGTTAAGCCGTATGACGATAGTGCGGATTTTAATTGTCTTGATTATGATTGAGGTTATTAGTTCACTTTTGCTCATTCCGTTGACTCATGCGGTTATCATTACCAGCCTGACGACCTTTGTCATGTTTTCCTGCTGTTATTATTGGATGTATCGTTGCGGTGATGATGTGAGGATTCAAAGCTTTAGTCGGTTTATTCTTTCTACGGGCAAGGCTATAAGTAATCCCATTCAACGACCTCAGTGCCGTTGTTTATGATAACGGCATATTCCCACACCATTCAGTTTTTTTGGACTATTTAAGTTTAACTTAAGATTCAGCAGCTAATATGTCCACTCAGTAAGTTTTACAAGG
>LUTY01001910.1 GCA_001640045.1 Candidatus Thiomargarita nelsonii
TACGCCCATATCAATTACTGGCGTATGTAGCAAAGCTAAAGGTCGCGCTCCGTCGGGATTATTCAAAATCGCCTTGGTATGTTGATCGCCTTTGTTTTCAGAATGCACGCATTGAATAACTTCGTTGGGATACCTTTGCTTCAATGCGTTCTCTAATTTTTTTAGAAGCTTTTGAGACATGCAAGCCACAATGCACGGCTCGCCTTTGTCCAGCCAAACGTAAAGTTGATCAATACAACTCTCTTTGAGCCAATGCCACGACACCGGATGGCTTTTGTAGCGTTGATGGGTATTGCGGATGAGGTAGGTATCGTCAACGCGCCCACAAAACTTCAAAAAATCATAGCTAAGCTGCGTTATCTGTGCTTGCATTCCTACAAAGTAATTGGCGTTTTTGACAAGCCCGCGCAATATTTCTAGCGTATCCGGCCTTAAATCACGTTCTTTGTCGAAGGTTTTACCAAAAACGTGCTGGATGTTGAGTTCAATTTCATCCATGACCATTATGTCAAAACGCTCGTTACCGGTGAGTTTAAGGCGTTTTAGGCTGTTAGAAACCGCCGATAATTGCATGTCTGTGCCGCACCATATTTGAACCAAAAGGAAACTGAATAAGGATGAGTATGAATGACTGGCGT
>LUTY01001911.1 GCA_001640045.1 Candidatus Thiomargarita nelsonii
TTGGGGGCAGCGGATTCAGTTGAATTGAGAGTGGATGTCCAAGATAAATCTTGGACTCCTATAACAAACTAGGAAAAAACGATGCAATTAAAAACGCTTTTTTTATCATTATCTCTTGCTTTGCTTGGAACACCAAGCTTTGCAACAAGCTGTCTTGATGACCAAGTGAATCAAGCCATACAATCGAAAGATTTGGACAAACTTGAGTCCTTATTAGCCACAATGGCTGATTGCCCAAAAGATTTTTTAGACCAAATAGCACAAACGCTTGCGGCACAGGCGGATAGTTTAACGCAGCAAGGCGAATTAGCCCAAGCTAAAAAATGGCTACAATATACGCCCACAAAAATATGGGCAACACTGGTAGCGAAGGGGAATATTGCCGCACACCAGAAAAAATGGCAAAGGGCTAACAAATTTTATAATAAAGCCCTTGATTTGATAGCGGATAGTCAAGCCACGCCTCAAGCCCCTTCACAAGCGAAGATTCAAGAAATTTTTCAATTGGCATCTGAGGCACAAATCTTAGCGGGTCATTTAGTGGCTAGTATCAGTAGAAGTGGTGAAGCCCGTGGCGTGATGCGTGACAATATACGCGGTTTTGAACCTAAAAAACGCTTACTACCAGTACAATTTA
>LUTY01001912.1 GCA_001640045.1 Candidatus Thiomargarita nelsonii
TAAAAGTTTGGCAACGTCCATTTTACCTTGTTCCACCGCCCAATGAAGCGGGGTGGCACCTTTTTGATCTTGTGCATTCACATCTACAGCCAATCTAATTAATGCTTTGACATTTTCCTCATCCAATCCTGCTATCGAATTAAGTGGTGCTGATATCACATAGTGAAACGGGGTCCAATTGTTTTTATCCGTTATATTGAAGTTTGCCCCTGACTGAATTAAAAGTTTAGCAACCTTGTAATTTCTGGCTTTCACGGCGAGGTGAAGTGGGGTTAATCCTTTATTATTCTGGCTATTGAGATCGGCTTTCGACTGAATTAATAGTTTGGTCACAGAATAAGACAGGATGCCCTGGTGAAGTGGTGTTGAACACTTGAAATTTCGTGCCTTCACCAAGGCACCTGACTGAATTAACAGTTGGACAATTGCCTCATTTCCTCCGCGACAGGCTAGGTGAAGTGGTGTACTAGCATTGTTCGAGCGTGCATTCACGTTAGCACCCGATTGAATTAAGAATTGGACTATCTCCATATGACCATTTATGAGCGCTAGATGAAGTGCTGTACCGTCTTTAGCCACGGCATTCACATCGGCACCCGATTGAATTAAGAATTGGACTATCTCCATATGACCATT
>LUTY01001913.1 GCA_001640045.1 Candidatus Thiomargarita nelsonii
TTTTATTGCGGCACGATTATTTTACCGGGTGCTGCATTCATACGCCAATGCTGTCCTGTAGAGATTTCTGCGGCTAATTCACTCATCGATATATCCCTCTCCTCATCCTCTGGCATAATGATATTTACCCAGATACTATCCTGATAGATAGGACTTTCCCCAATGGAAACTAACTCGATTTCAGGATACTGCGTCTTGAGCTTGTCAAACAGCTGTTGGCTTAATTCCATCTGTTTGAAATTAATCATTTATCTATCTCCTGCTTTATGATATCAACAAATTCCTGCGCGTGTCTTAATTGTCGCGAGGCAAGCGTTTTTGATAAGAATACCGCTTTGTAATCGGCGCGATTTCTCTTATCTTGCAAATCTTTCAAGTAGGATTTCAAGCGGCTTGGGTAGACTTTACGCCGATTTGTCAAATAACAAGTTGGGCTGCCAACGGTTTTAGCTTTTCTGTCCAAATCATAGTCGTGATAAGCGTCGCCTCCACAACCGAGCCCTTTTGCCGTCGAGTGCTCAAGTACAACTTAATGAGTACAACGGATTAGCGGAATAAACGGATTTAAAAAAACTGTTAATTAATTCTACTTTGTCAGATTATCATAAATTTTCGTAGGGTGGATTAAGCGATAGC
>LUTY01001914.1 GCA_001640045.1 Candidatus Thiomargarita nelsonii
TTTTGCTAATAAAATAGCGCATTAGACCAAACGAGCCGCACTAATCCTTGTAGTTATTAAGGTTTTTGCAAATATCTGGCGTTTGGAAACAAGGTGCGTAACATGAGTTCATCAGTTGGATAGCTGGAACACACCCCGATTATTTTAGCGTTATCCTATCCATGTCCAAATCAAACGTAAATGTATTGGAGCGTTGCATCAAGTAAACCTCAAACTTTTGTATCGTCTCAAAGGCACCAGATACCTCGATAAGAGGAATATGCACCTCACCTAATTGGGGATCATAAGTAGCGGATGCGTTAACAATACCGCAAGAAGCGGGGTTTGCTTTACATTTGTCAATTCCAGCTTGAGTCGAGCCATCTTTAGGGTCAGGGGTAATACCGCAAGAAGTTGGATCGGCTTTACATTTATCAATCCCAGCTTGAGTCGAGCCATCTTCGGGGTCAGGAGTAATACCGCAAGAAGTTGGATCGGCTTTACATTTGTCAATCCCAGCTTGAGTCGAGCCATCTTTAGGGTCAGGGGTAATACCGCAAGAAGCGGGGTCTGCTTTGCATTCATCAATTCCAGCTTGCTTACCGGCTTTGATGACATTAGTCCAAGCTTCCTTTTTTTTATGTCCACTTTTAGCTG
>LUTY01001916.1 GCA_001640045.1 Candidatus Thiomargarita nelsonii
TTTTTACAACAGCAATATCACGCCCCCTGACTTTGTAACCCTCCATCCTCCATTGTTTTACGACTTTAGCTGGAGGGTAACGAGTTGCCATCGCTTGTCGAATAGCCTCAATAATTGCACTATCTGAAATTTCTTCGCCCTCATTATTTTGTGATGGGAACGTAAAATTAACGGGAGCTATTGAGGGTAGATTATGTGTTACTGGGGGCAAAGTGCGAATAGGAACACCGCCAGCACAGCCCAGCAACAGTACAGAAAATAATACGGTTGCAAGGAAAGTAAGAATTGTCTGCTTTTTAATGATTGTATCTCCTGTTGTGTTGGGATTTTGCGTGTTTTAAAAGTCAATTTAAAAAAATCAACTGTCGTTTGTATAGATAGACGTTGCTGACAAAAAAATGTGAGGATCAATTTAAATAAAAAAGTATCGCTCCGCGCATAAGGGGCTTTAAGCTCAACTCAGACTCTCTAACTGTGCATGGTTGTTGCTGAGCAATATAATATAAAATGTGGAGGTGTGTCAAGCTTATTTAAATAGTTTGAGCTGTGCTTTGGGATTTGGCACAAATACACTACACTAGCTGGTTGAATATTCGCAGTGGTGAGTACAACTAATGCTCAACAACGAATAAAAAC
>LUTY01001917.1 GCA_001640045.1 Candidatus Thiomargarita nelsonii
ATACGATAACAGGGTGAGCGCCGCCATCAGCTTGGAAATTTCCTGCAAGTGTGGCGCTCAGGCTGAGACTTTCCAATTACCTTTATTCGATGAGGCTAATTCATCAAGAAGGTTATCGATAAATCCTGTGTTCAATATGGAGTTAATTTTATCGAAAATGACAGAATGTATTCCCCAAAAGACCAAGTTTAAATTAGAACTGAATTTGGTAGGCCGTGCAGGTACTGATTCAGTCTATGATGAGGGGATGGGTAATTTAGGGAGGTATTATATCGGTATCGTCGCTAAAATGCCACTGTATTCATCAGTGGAAGTTGAACGTGGGTTAAAATGGGAATCTGATATTAGGTTTAAAATCGGAGAATTAATCGGCACTATTGCTGCAAATGTCGTCATTGCTCGAAAATCTCTAAAGGAAATCGGGCTGTATTCAGCATTAGAAAAGCGGGCTCAAAATCGGATCGAGGTTGGTGTAGCCTATACACAAGAACAAGTGGATTATTTGGAAAAAGTGATAATAGCCCAGTCCAAAAAAAACGCAGCAATAGCCTCGATTCACACGGCACGTATGGAGTTGATAGCTTTATGTAGCCCTCTATACCAAGACAACATCAACCGATTTTTAAATCGTGCCA
>LUTY01001918.1 GCA_001640045.1 Candidatus Thiomargarita nelsonii
TCTACCTTGTGTCCAATAAACAATATCATTATTTACAATAACTTTTCTAATATCAATAAGATTATTTTTACGAATAGTTTCAGCATTTTTCAAACCATGTTTTATCCAAAAATATTTATTAATTAAAAAATCGTAATCTGACCATTCACCTGTAGGTTTGTATTGTATATTATTAATCACTTTATATTTCCTCATTTTTTTCTTGAATGAATTTTGCCCATTTATAGGTTACTTTATCAAAATTACCCTCAAATACACTATCGAAAACATCTAATGCTTCTTCCCTAGTATAAAGAGCAGAAACTACATTTGGCCAATGCAAAACTTCTTCTCTCCGTACAATATTGACAATTCGTATTGGTACTATTTCATGTCCTAATGCAGAAAGTATACATGCACGATGTTGCGCACCTATAGCTTGCCATCTCCAGTTATTTTCATGTTTAATTAGGACTGTTGCTATAATATCACCATCTAATCCATCATTTCTTATATACCCATTTTCTAATATAGAATTAAGAAGATAAACTAAACGTTTTGATTCTATTAATGATTTTATATCATCCGTTGGTCCAACCCATGCCCATCCATTTGTTATATCAGCATTAGTGTCGTAATCGGAATTTTCATATTT
>LUTY01001919.1 GCA_001640045.1 Candidatus Thiomargarita nelsonii
GAAATTGGAGCGTTCCTACACTAGAAACCAATGCAGATAAGCGGTTTCGGCGGTATTTGATGATATTTTAAGCTTTTGGAGTAAGGAAGCGCGTTTTACGCTTAATTTGACCCTATTTAATCGACTACCCCTCCACAAACAAGTCAACGAAATTGTCGGTGATTTTACGTCACTGATCTTGGTAGAGATAGATAACACCGTTCCTGAGAGCTTTATAGGACGCGCTAAACGTGTACAGCAGCAATTGTGGCAGGATTTAGATCATATCCATGTCAATGGCGTGCAAGTGCTCCGTGAATTAGCCAAACGACAGAAAAATCGGCAAAGAGCGCTCATGCCCATTGTCTTCACAAGTACCCTTACCCTGGACTTTGACCAGAATACGGGATTACCGCCTTTGGGAGAAATAGTCCACAGCATCACTCAAACGCCCCAAGTTTGGTTAGATCATCAAGTCTCTGAAGAAAAAGGCAGTTTGCTCTTTAACTGGGATGCTATCGATGAACTTTTTCCTGACAAGATGCTGGATGACATGTTTGAGGCTTATTGCGGTCTATTGGAGCGATTGGCGGTTTCAGAAACCGCTTGGCTTGATACCACAACAGACGCTCTACTGCCTCAATGGCAAATCTCG
>LUTY01001920.1 GCA_001640045.1 Candidatus Thiomargarita nelsonii
ACATGCCCAAGCGCAATACTTTTTAGGTATGATGTACGACAAAGGCTATGGTGTCACTGAGGATGACCAAACAGCCATCAAGTGGTATCGCAAAGCGGCAGAACAAGGGCATATAGATGCATTCAGGAGTTTGAAGGAGATAAATGCTTTGGATTTGACTGAGTCAGACTAAAAGTCTGACTGTTGCGGGATACGGTACATCGTATGTATGATAAGGGGGAAAATGGTAATCCTTGGGATGAATTGCTGCAATTGAGTTTACAAATAGCGGGTGTGAAATTATTTGCCTAAACATAAAAAAAAATAATCCCAAAGGATTTACGCATTGACAAATTAATTCATTTGTAAATTCAAATTATTCCCTGCAGTTTTTTTGTCAATGCGTACTAATAGTATTTCAGAAAAATGTCACGCTCTAAAGACCTCATATGTTTTGGAAACATCTGAGGTATGGGCCTTTCTCATTATTGGAGACTCGAAATGACTCGTCATTTGCTGGCTGTTTTTTTTATCTCAATTTTTTTATCAACGCCCGTTTTGGCACAACCCTTTATGGAAGGCTGGATTGCTCTTGAAAAAGGGGAATATGCGAAGGCTTTAAAATTGCTTCGCAAGCCCGCTAACAAGGGAGAT
>LUTY01001927.1 GCA_001640045.1 Candidatus Thiomargarita nelsonii
AAGATGTCCAAGATAAATCTTGGACTCCTATTTTTGGGCTCCTATTTACCGACGCGCACAGCACCATACATCAACACGTTGCACGCCTGCTTCTAACCATACCCTTGCCAATTCTGTCACCGTTGTACCCGTCGTCATCACATCATCAATCAAAACAATGTGTTGCCACTGTGGTGGGAGGCGTAGTACAGAAAATGCGTCCACCAAATTGCTTTGACGTTGTTTAGCAGACAGGCTGGTTTGTGGGCACGTATTTTTTATGCGTTTACAAGCTTTGTAGTCTAAAGGAATGCCCGTCTGTTTTGTAATACGTTTAGCCAGTTCTAGTGATTGGTTGTAACCGCGTTGGCGTAATCGTTTGGAATGCAGTGGTACTGGAATCAAAATATCGGGGCGTGGCTCAATAATTAAATGTTGTGCCATCAGCTTGCCCAATAGATTTAACACAGCCAAATTATGATGAAATTTTGCTGCTGGAATCAGTTTATCTATGGGATAAGTATAGGTAAAGACAGCTTGCGTGTGAGTATAGGGGGGCGATTGGGTTTGGCATTGAGAACATACGCCCTGCTTTTCTAAGGTTTTGGCACAGTAAATACAAGCGGTGTTGTGATAAGGTAAATCGGCTAAACAGGCTGTACAGAGCGTCTGTGTGCTGCTATCTCCGCATAGAAAACAGCTTTGAGGTAGGATGAATTGGTGAAAATATCGATTCATTAGTATAAAAAATGTGGAGTGTTACCTTTTCTTGCAAACTTTGTTATCTTTCTGCTATTGTTTATGCACAAAATCGCTTAGTAGAAGGATTGATATATTATGGAAAATGAATATCCCCCACGCCCCCCGCGTAAGGAACTTTTGTTTTATTTAAATATTCTTGATGAGAACACGCACGAGCCATTGGGGCATTTGGTCAATCTATCAAATGAAGGGATGATGATTATCATCACAGATCAACCTATCTCTTTTAAAAAGGATCAGGTGAAAAATGTTAGTATTCAATTGCCAGATTTTGATGAATTTACTAAGAAATTTATTAAACTACAAGTGGAAGTTCGATGGATGAAACCAGATATTAATCCGAATTTATATCGTATCGGATGTTCTTTTGTGGAGATTAACCCTGATGATTTGCCGATTATTAAACAAGTTCAAGATGTTTTGGGTTTTTAGAAATCACCAGAGCTGCGGGGTTGCGAAAACCCCGCTGTTCTGAATTTAATCCCCCAACAAGGCTATCAAGCCCGCCTCATCAATGATTTTCACGCCTAAATCTTGCGCCTTTTTCAATTTGCTGCCTGCTTTTTCCCCCGCTACCACACAATGCGTTTTTTTAGAAACGCTGCCGCTGACTTTCGCACCTAAGTTTTGTAAACGGCTTTTGGCTTGTGTACGAGTCATAGTGCTTAAAGTGCCGGTTAAAACAAAGGTTTGTCCCACTAACGAATCTGCTGTCTGTGGCTCGGTTTGTGCCGCCCAATGCACGCCCACCGTTTGTAGGCGTTGAATGATTTCACGATTATGCGACTGTTGGAAAAAAGCAACAATCTGTTGAGCCGCCACGGGACCAATGTCAGGGATTTTTTGTTAGCAGCTTATCGTCGCCAATGTGGTCAACATGGTTGGGTGAGTGGTCCTAATGATGGTTATTTTTTTGAATATCTTTGTATGCATTTGCATTCTGCTGGACGCGATAATGAATTGAAATTGCTATTGCTTGATTTCGATTGGATACAAAATAAACTAGAAGCGACTTCAGTGCTTGCATTGTTGAATGATTATCAGTGGTTGGAGGATAAAGACATTGAGAGGGTGAAAAATGTTTTGTCTAAAGGTGGCTTGATTTTGCTAAAGAATAAGCAAGAATTGGCGATTCAATTGCTTGATAATTTGTGGGGTGATGAATCGTTGCAGGATAATAAAGATATCCAAGCTTTGCTCTATCAAGCTAAGGAGGCGGCACCAGATTGGCAGCCGGCTTTTCCTACATTGAATGGGTAGTTGCAAGGTACGCCTTGCACTCCATGGTATCTGGATGGAGTGCAAGGCGCACCTTGCACGAGGTTTAAGTATGTTTTTTAGTTGAAGGCCAAACTTCATGATTAGGATCCCACCAGAGAATTTTGAGGATGTGGCCTTCTAAAATTCCCCAAACGCGCTCTTTACCTGAAAGACGTAGAGAAAACAGTTCATCAATATCATCCAGATGAATGTCGATGAGACGCTTTGGCACTTCTGGGTTTGGGCTGTTTTGAATCTCAACCGCGTGATTATTTCCATCATTTTTAATGTCAGCCCAGGTTCTCGTTTCAAAATGGCCTAATTTCTGGAGTATTTCTTGCCATTTTTTGGCATCTATATTGCGCCATCCCCAAGGTCCATCCCAATCTAAGAGGCTCAATCGCCAAACGGGTTTGTCTTGCTCACTGCTTGGCTGTTTTTCTGGGCGTGTTTTCCAGTGCGGAGAGGGATTTTTTCCATAAGCTGTTTTTATAGGCGGTTTTCGCTTTTTAGCCATGACTAATCCTCTTCAGGTAACAGGCTTTCATAATATTCCGCCATAGCTGCCCAAGTAATTTCTCTGTCACCACGTTCTGCATCACTCAAACCTTTTCGGGTTTCACGCCACGGTGCTTCCAGGTGGGTGAGATCACTCAACCATTGGGAAGGTTTTGAGCCATAGTCTCTTAGAACAATTGAAACAATCTCCTTTTGCGTCTCGTTTAACCCCTCGGTATTGCCCGGAAAATCTGCCGCTTCGACTTTAAATTTGCCTTTATGAACTTCATAAAGTTCAGGAACAACGGGGCCATTAGCCCATGCTTTTATAGGTTCATTAAACAAGGGTTGTTCATCCCAAACCAGTGACCAGGCTTGGCAATAATAGACCAGTTTGTGTAATTTCATCGCTGGCATTGGCCCTTGTTTGGATAGGATATATGTTGCAATATCAAAAACGTTTGTCATAGTATTTGCCTTTATTTTAAGCTTTTTAAAGATGTCCAAGATAAATCTTGGACTCCTATTTT
>LUTY01001921.1 GCA_001640045.1 Candidatus Thiomargarita nelsonii
TGATTAAATCTGGTCGAGCCGAAGTATGGGTGCTGGAAGAATTTGAGGATGAGCCGGAAAAAATGCGGGAATTGGGACCAAATGATTCATTTGGAGAACAGGCTTTATTGGCAGATAGTCGACGTAGTGCCACTGTGCGAATGCTTGAAGATGGGAAATTATTAGCACTGGAAAAAGCCGACTTTATGAAAATTTTCTCACAAACAATGGTGCGTGAGGTTGATACCAATGTTGCCAAAGCGATGATAGATAGCGGATATCAATTAATTGATGTCCGTTTTGAAGAAGAGTACGATGAACTTCATATTCCAGAAGCGACTTTAATCCCATTAAATGTTTTTCGTGAAGGCATGGTAAATTTAGCGAAAGACAAACAATATGTTATACATTGTCGTAGTGGCAAACGGAGTCGCGTCGCTGCATTATTGATGTCTCAACAAGGCTATGAAGCTGTTTCTATGCAGGGCGGTATCATCAAATGGCCTTTTGAAAAGAAAGGTCTTAGCGTAAGAAACGGACCTCTTCCAAACAGATATAGATATAGTAATCCTAAATGATTTGTAAATCAGACCGAGCGAGGTTTTGGAAACCTCTGAGGTCTTGGCATCCACAAATCATTTAGGATGCCTATA
>LUTY01001922.1 GCA_001640045.1 Candidatus Thiomargarita nelsonii
CTAGCGGCCAAACCATATCCAGAGATAATCGATTTTCTAAAGCCTCTTCTCCAAGCTTCTGGGTTGTAATGACCAATCTGTTTACGTAATTCAGATTCAATCTGGGGAACAATGATGGTATTGACATAATCTGGACCTACTTGTTGATGGAGAAGCCCTACCGTTTCGTATTCGGGACGATAACGAATTGCTAAGGTTAATGTAATCGGTAAGCCCCGATTAGTTAACACCTCAAAGTCATGCAACTTGGTTTGAATTCTGACATTATAAATGTACATGGTATCCCAAGGTAGTACGAGGTGAATGCCCTCGTCATACACAAAATCAGTCACGGTTCCACCAAATAAACGTTGGTATAATACACCGGCTTCACCGGAGTTGATGGTGATAACAATACGATTCCAAAAAAACACCAATAACAACAGTATGATAAGTATAAAAACAATTAATAAGGGTATTGTCCGTTTGAGCCTGTTGAGGAATTTTTTTATCATTTTGCTCTATTTTTATGAGAGTTAGCAAATTTTGAACGGTGATTAATGTGATATAGTTTTTCAGATAAATAATTTCACTCTGGGGCAACCACAAGGGATTGCCCCTACATAGCAATATTGTATTGTAGGGGCAATCCC
>LUTY01001923.1 GCA_001640045.1 Candidatus Thiomargarita nelsonii
GGTGCCGCCGGTATTGAACATTGGGTGGCAGAAAGTAAATGGTGGAGAGATCGAACCGTGGGTATTTCGCTTGTGAAAAAATTACTTGATAAGGCGGAAATTGTCAAAAAAGAGAGAACGCCTGACTTTGTTCGCGTGTGGTTTTTTGCACATAATGGTTTTACTGAAGAGGCGGAAATTTTTATGCAAGAACACAAGGTGTTTTGGTCGACTCGGGAGGATTTGGATAGATTATTGGATCATGTTGGCTTGAGAAGCTTGCCTAAATTTGAGGCAAAATGATCAATATTGCTATGTAGGGGCAATCCCTTGTGGTTGCCCTTTGCGAAATCTCCGATACCAAGAGGATTTTAAAAAAATGCGACAGTCATTATTATTAATATTAACAGTGCTTTTAAACACTTCAAGCGCCCTTGCCGATGACACCGCCCAGATAAAAAGGCTGATTGACACGGTTTATTCTCAGGGCTGTCAGAATGTTGATCAACAGCTAAGTCCCCTTTTTTCCTCAGCTAACCCCGAAACGGCTATCAAACGGCTCCGACAAGCGATATTTTTTACGCAAGCTAAAAGTCTCCAGACGGCGTAGCAAATGGGACAGACGCTGTAGCACTTGTAGCAGATAATAACTC
>LUTY01001924.1 GCA_001640045.1 Candidatus Thiomargarita nelsonii
AGGAATTTCGTAGGGGCAAACCTACGTGTTTGCCCGGCACGAAATGGCATTGACGCAGAGCGTGGGAGCGAGAGGCTGAGTAGTTACAAAAAATCTATGAATATTTCTCCTTTAATTGAGATGCTCAACAAAGCACAACGCGAAGCCGTCACCGCCCCGCTAGGGCATATTCTCGTCTTAGCCGGTGCTGGCTCTGGAAAAACTAAAGTCCTCACTCACCGTATTGCGTGGCTGCTGGAAACTGGACAAGCACATCCTCATAACATTTTAGCCGTGACTTTTACCAATAAGGCGGCTAATGAAATGCGCTCTCGCATTGAGGCTTTGTTGACAAAACCAACCAGCGGATTATGGGCGGGCACTTTTCACGGCATCGCGCACCGTTTATTACGCATGCATTGGCAACAAGCCAATTTACCACAAGCCTTTCAAATACTTGACAGCACTGATCAGCTACGCACTTTGAGACGCTTATTTAAAGCTTTAAATCTTGACGATAAAAAGTGGTCTCCCAAAAAGGCACAAAAGTTTATCAATAGCTGTAAAGATGAAGGTTTACGCGCTAAAGATGTTGTGCAGTCGATTTTGATTTAGTTGATTTAGTCTGGGCAGAACGAAAATTATCTTCATGA
>LUTY01001925.1 GCA_001640045.1 Candidatus Thiomargarita nelsonii
TTTTCACCTTTGGTAATATCCACTTTTACATCTTTGGTTCCACCCAAGGGGCCAGCATAATATATGTAGAAGTTGACACTCCCAGTAACATGTTCATGCTGACTTTTAAGACTTAATTGTATTCTTGATTCATCATAAATAAATTCAAATATCTGCTCAACTTCTTGCCATATATCATCAATAATAATGGCCTTTTCTATCAAAGAAAAATCTAAATCTTCAGAAAATCTATACTCAGGAAAGTAGACTTTTTTTAAGACCGTTCCACCTTTGAAAGCAAGGTTTTTAAATAGGAATTCGTTTTGCGAAATGCCATATAATATCCAAGAGATAATATAATCTTTTTCGATCTGTCTATCACGAACTTTGTATTTTGCGGCTATTGATTGAATTTCACCTGATTTTATCATTGGTTGTCTCGGTTAAGTTAAAATTGATGAACGGATAGTTTCAACATCTAAATTAATTTGGATTCGCCATTGGCTATCTCTTCGAGTATCTTTATCCAAACCTGAATCCAATTTGACGAATGAATTTGAGCGGGTGAGCAACAATTTTTCTCTAAATTCTCGGTTTATACTAAATAAATCCAAAATAAAACCCAATCTTTTTATAACAGATTGTTTATTGA
>LUTY01001926.1 GCA_001640045.1 Candidatus Thiomargarita nelsonii
TCCAAAATACCTGAAAATTTCCAAACCACGGTTTGTAAGAATTGTAGGGCACCGCCAAAAAATCCTATTGGATAATAAGAGGTAAGTTTTCTAAAGTCAAACGCTTATGCAAAACCGCCAACAATAAAGCACCCATGGCACCGAATGCCCCAGATTCAGTCGGCGTTGCCACACCAAAAAAGATAGTACCCAACACCGCAAAAATTAAAAGCAGCACCGGCAATACACTTTTTAACACACGCCAGAAAAAATTCATATCCCAAGCATGAGTATCGCCAGCCAAAGCCGGAGCACTTTGCGGATCGCGCCACGCTTTCAGCGCAATATAAACCAAATACAAAATAATCAATATAGCACCGGGGATAACAGCGCCAATAAATAAACGTCCCACCGGAACACCAATCATATCACCTAACAAAATCAAGACGATACTCGGCGGAATAATCTGTCCCAAGGTACCAGAAGTAGCAATGGTGCCCGTTGCCAGTGCCGGGGAATAGCCATTTTTTAACAAAGAAGGCAACGCGATAATACCCATTGTTACCACCGTCGCGCCGACTACCCCTGTTGTAGCCGCTAACATAGCACCCACGACGACAATAGACAAGCCTAAACCACCACGTAAACTGC
>LUTY01001936.1 GCA_001640045.1 Candidatus Thiomargarita nelsonii
GCGGTGATCCATTCTGTCGGTAAAACCGTCAGTGCCTCTGGCGTTAACGCCTGAGTCGGAGCGATTGTTTCTCTCTCTTCTTCATAGATATAGCGCACTCCGATATGTTTTTTCATCAGCTCAAAAATGTCAGCCTCACGGAAGGGTTTGCGTAAAAAGTCATCGCAACCGGCCGATAGAGCAATCGTCTGCTGTTCGGATAAGGTACTGGCCGTTAAGGCAATGATGGCCGTCGCTTGTCCTGTGGCTTTGATTTTTTGGGTAGCTTCATAGCCATCCATCACTGGCATCCGCATATCCATCCAGATGAGCTGCGGTTCAAATTCTTTCCATATTTCAATCGCTTCTAAACCATTAGCGGCTTCTCGCACTTCAAACCCCAACGGTTTGAGGAGTTTTATCAGTAATTGGCGATTAGTCCATTTGTCATCGACTATCAGAATATGGTAGTGGGGTTGCCCCGGTTCAAGTGCTATAACTCGGCGCTGTAAACGCTTGTCTGGCTCAGCAACTTCATTCGCTTCAATGAGTTTGATGCGAATATCAAATTTGAATATCGTGCCACGCCCCTCTTCACTTTCAACTTGTATGTCTCCGCCCATATATTGTACAAACTGACGACTAATCGCTAAACCTAAACCGGTGCCTTCTTGTGTCTGTTGACCGGTTTTAGTCTGCACAAAGGCTTTAAAAAGATTGTCCAATTCTGCCTGAGCAATGCCGGGTCCTGTGTCTTCCACTTCAAACATAAGTTTATCGGTTTCGACTGGCTTAATTCTTACATAGATAGTCCCTTCATTTGTGAATTTTAAGGCATTATTCAGTAAATTAATCAGCACTTGACGCAATTTGACTTCATCAGTGCGGACATATTGTGGTACTGAAGCTTGACGCTCAAATAATAGTTGTAAATGTTTGTCATCTGCTTTGAGTTGAAACATGTCGATCACTTCATCAAGTAGGCGATAGAGGTCAACGTTTTTTTCATTGAGGCTCATATGTCCCGCCTCAATCTTGGATAAATCCAGCACTTGGTTAATCAGTGTCAATAAGTGTTCTCCGCTGCGGCTAATAATATTCAAATTTTCTATATGTTCTTGGGGTAAAGTTTGACTGCGAATCATTATTCGGGTAAAACCTAAAATCGCATTAAGGGGGGAGCGGAGTTCATGGCTCATGTTGGCAAGAAAAGTACTTTTGGCTTGATTGGCTACTTCAGCTTTTTCTTTTGCTTTCGCCAATTCAGCCGTTCGCTCTTTAACTCGTTTTTCCAAGGTTTGAAATGTCTCTTGTAGTTGACTTACCATGTCGTTAAACGAGTGAGCTAATCCTCCTACTTCATCGGTTCGCTTAATCCAGCGTGCTGTGAGGATGCCAATGCCTATCGCTATTCCTATAGCCAGCAGAGTAATTAAGATTGTCGTGCGGATGTTGGCATTGATTGGTTGCATAAATTGGGCTTCCGATATTGTTGTTATAATCAGCCAATCAAGCTTGGGCAAGACTTGCAAGAGGTGACGCTCTCCATCAATCTCAAGTTGGTGGCTATCGGATATTTCATTGAGTTCAGTCAGACGCTGAAAGGCTAAGCGAATGAGTGCCGCTTGAGGTTTTTCCGTGCTTGATGAGGCTACGATTTGTCCTGAGCGTTCTATGATGAATGTTTTTCCAAAGCGGCTTATTTTTTGCAAAAATTCATTGACATTATTTTTGTTGATTTTATGGGGAGTGTTGAGATGTTGTTGGATGCGGGAAGTGATTTGGTTATGTAATTGAATAGTAAGGTCATTGACGGCTTGTTGTCCAGAGCGAAACGATAGGTAGCCGGTTAAGCCCATTGCAAGGATAATTTGTATAACAAACGGGACTATCAGGAATAGTTGTATGGGAATTTTGCTTAAAATATTTTTTTTCATAAGAGTATTGAGCATGTGTCGCAGCAGGACGCTCCGCGTCCTGGCAGGCATTCCCACGCAGAGCGTGGGAACGAGAAAAAAATCGGGTATTCGGAGTCCAAGATTTATCTTGGGCTAGAACGCTTTAACTTGGAGCCCATCATTCTGCTCTAAATTTACAGGCAGTTCATTGTGGGTTCGCGCATAATCTAATAATAAAGAGGAACTACTATCTTCAATATTAGCAAGCACCCATTTACCATTTTGAACGACAAAAGTCCAAATGGTGTTTACATTCTTAATTCCTTTTTCGCCTTTTACGATCGATCCGCTATCCCGTTTCGCCAGATAATCTTCCTTCTTGGCGGTAATCGCAACCACAAGCTTAGATCCTTCATGTTCCATCTCTTGCTCTGGATGAGCTAAAAATAGCGGTTGGATAAGAGTAATAGCCTCGACTTCACAATGATTAATGAGTCCTTCTGTCGCCCATTTATCAAGATAATCCGATTGTTGTTCTTGCCGGTACTTGTTAGTCATATATTCAGAGACATCATCCAGGCTTTCCTGATGCCAGGCGACATGTACTTTTTGAAAACAAGACTCAATGCGATTTTCCAATGTTTTCCAATCAAACAAATCGTGGTGCTGTGCCAATTGGCGCAAGTCTTTTAAAGTGCGACTTTCAGCCGCGTTTCTTCGTTCAATCACATACCCTGCGTATGACCAAATAAAAATATAGACAAGAATATAACTCAAAAACGGCAACGCCGCGAACCAAGGCTCAACTTTCCCATACGTAGATCTTCCAAGTGAGCGAGCAAGTGCCGGCTCCATTATAGTAATGACTAAAAGCACGCTAACAATGACTAATATCAGTAATCGTTGAAATTTCTTATTCATGGCTCACTCCTTTATTGTCTCAAATGGCTTTGCCAGTATTAGAGACAATAAGTGTGCCAAGTATAAAAACTAATCTTTTCAATAGTTTATATAAAATAGCGCGACTTATAAAACGCTTATTATGCTTATAAAACTCATATTTTGTTTATAAACGCTCATAGATTTAGGAGTCCAAAATTTATTTTGGACTCCAAAAAATCGGGTATTCGGAGTCCAAGATTTATC
>LUTY01001928.1 GCA_001640045.1 Candidatus Thiomargarita nelsonii
GACGCTCCGCGTCGAGTGTTTAAGCTTGCACAGTAATTTTACGAGGTTGTGCCAATTCTCGTTTCGGGATAGTAATTTGCAACACGCCATTTTTGCCACTAGCTGTTACTTTTTCAGGATCAGCCGTATCGGGCAAACTGAAGCGGCGATAAAAACTACCATAAGTCCGCTCAACGCGCTTGTAATCTTTACCCTCGTCCCGAGTTTCCGACTGACGATCTCCTCTAATGGTGAGTACGCCATTTTCCATAGAAATTTCAATATATTTTGGTTCAACACCCGGAATATCCGCTTCAATCAAGAATTGTTGTGGCTCTTCTTTGATATCAACCGCAGGTACCCAAGCACAGGTGGCTATTGCAGAATCGGTGTCAGATTGGGTGCCAGGATGGTTAAAAACTTGCTCCATTTCGCGGCGTAATTGTTCCATTCTTCTCCAAGGTTCAAAAGCGGTCATGTACATATTTTTTCTCCTTAATCAATAATTTACATTATTAATGTCTTGCTGGACAAGTATATAAGGATTGTTATTTATCTTTCAAGTAAAATTGTTGATTTTTTTTTTAGGAGTCGGCCAGATTTATCTTGGACGTCCATATTGGCGGACGAGTATATAAGGATTAACGTTTG
>LUTY01001929.1 GCA_001640045.1 Candidatus Thiomargarita nelsonii
CTTGAACATAGAATTGAGTCATTTAAGGAAATTGTGGACTCAGGAAAAGAGCCAGCTCATGAAAAATTAGCGCATTATTTTCGCATTGAACCAAATACAAATTTGCTATTTCGTACCTATTGTGTATTTACCAATCGTCAGGCAACTATGATGATTACAGAAAAATTCCCGGAAAGCTCTATAGATGTTCAGATAAATTAAAGGCCTAGACCTCTGAGGTTTTGGAAACCTCAGAGGTCTTTACCTAAGGAGATAAAATCATTTGGCAATCCATCAATACACTTATCAAGCTTGTGATATTGAGGGCAACCTTAAAAATGGACAACTGAGCGCCGAAAGCGAGCAGGAAGTTGTCATCATATTGCAAAATCAGCAACTGATACCACTCAAAGTCGAGCTACAAACTGAAAGTAGCCATTTATTCATGCAACCGTCCATTAAAAATGGTGATGTGATTGATTTTACCAATGGACTGTGTACTTTAATTGAGGCGCATGTACCTTTAGATCGCGCTTTGGGACTACTTGAAGGCATCACTGAAAAACAAATTGTACAACAATTAGTTGAAGATTTGCGCCGCGATGTTAAAGAGGGCAAGAGTTTAGCCGATGCCCTACGGACGCGCCCCGA
>LUTY01001930.1 GCA_001640045.1 Candidatus Thiomargarita nelsonii
TTAACTCCCATGGCGCAAAGATAAATGTCTTCATTTATTTTAATAGACGGACAAGGTGAGCCATTTTACCAAAAATATTGATACTGAAAAAAATTTTTTTTCATGAATTTTGGTAATATTTAAGGTAATGTCCGTCTATGAATAATAAACAAGATTGAATTATATTTATAATAAAGCAAAACTAATGGAGAAATGATTATGTCTTATCTCATTTTAAAACATTTAAGCAGTAGTGATTTACCGGCAAAGTGGACAAAACTTTTGCCGGATGGACAAACTTTTACGATTTCTATTGTTACAGAAAGTGCTGGTCATCAGTCATCAAGAGATGAGTCTATTAATGAAAACAAAGGTTTGTCTGTCTTCAGACGTCAATGGAAAGAAAATTTTTTTGATCCAAGTTGAGATTCTACGAATTTTTGAAGGTACAAAACGTGCAAAGTGCTGCTCCGGCACCATGGAGTGCAAAGCAGCGCTTAGCGTTAATGCTTGCCTTGCTTTTTAAGCCGTTTTTCAAAGGCTTCGATAGATTCAACTAAAATGGCCTCTCTAAGAAGCTTGGTTAAAAGCGAGGTATCATCAATGCTTTGAATCTTTTTAACCACCGTTTCTGGAACGTGATTAAAACGG
>LUTY01001931.1 GCA_001640045.1 Candidatus Thiomargarita nelsonii
GCTCAAGTCGAAAGGCAATTCAAGAACCGCACGGCGTTGAATTTCGATGACGCGATGATGCAATTGACTAAGGCAATCATTGATATCGAAAATCAAATCAGCGTGGAAACGTCGATTATCAATCAGCGCTTGACGGCGTTAAACCAGTTGCTTGAAGATGGACGTGTTAAATCATTGCAGGAGCGCCGACGCAAATTGCTGGTGCGCTATCAAGATTATCCAGAGGTGAATAATCTGTTAAAGTCAATGGATATGACAGCTTTTCGCGATCTGATTAAAGCGGTGAAGGGGCTTGTTCAGAACGCGCCAGATAATGCTTTAGGGGCACTTAAAATAAAATTGGGCTCCCAATTAAATGCGCTCAACAGTTTGACAGAAAGGCAACTTCAACGCGCCGTGCCGACGATTTTCCACAAGCAAATTGCTGAGCCTATCGGGCAATTAGTCGATAATCTTCAGGCGAAATTGCAACCTTTTAGTCAGGCTGTTGGCGCGATAGAGGATATTTTGATAACTTTGACGGCTTTGCCGGGCAGGATTGATCAATCTGTGGGGATAGACTCTTTGCTAAAAGACCATGATCCTGAGAAACCGTCAGGGGGGTAAAAGCATCCGTCAAGTCAGGATGA
>LUTY01001932.1 GCA_001640045.1 Candidatus Thiomargarita nelsonii
TGGACCACTGAGTTGAGTATGACAGTATCAAAACTCTCTGGCTCAATCCAGCCGAGTAGAGGCTAAAAAGGCTGATTGGGATCAAGGTTGGGCACAAGCTCTGGCTGAAATGTATGCTGCTTCAACACAAGGTGCAACAATGTGCTATGCAGTAGTAACTACTGGTGAAGATTGGCAGTTTGGTAAGTTTGACCGGGAAAATGTCTTGTTTATAAAACAGATGAATAAGATATCAGTTTTAGATGATAATGATGAGCCTAGCAATCTACAGAAATTATTTGATACCTTAAACTGGCTGTTTGATGAAGCTAGTAAGGTTGAAATCGTTATGAGTATATAGGTGAAACCCTTGAGTATTATTCCTACTTTTACCGAAAACGCGCCGATTGATAAAATAACGCGGCAACCAAAGTCTCATATTCATACTCCGTACAATCAGCTCAAAATGAGCGGCTCATCACTCAAATCTAACTCATGCAGCTTGTAGGTTGATAGCTCCTAGATGTTGGTATTGATCAGCCCATCCGTATAAGTTGGGGTAAGCAGCATCATTATATCCCGGATTTTATCGCGAAGGTTGATGATGGGCGTGAGCGTGGGGATTATTGTGGGCAGCGTTGCGTTGTAAT
>LUTY01001933.1 GCA_001640045.1 Candidatus Thiomargarita nelsonii
GTCGGGGGGTGTCCCCCCGACTCGATTTTTTTTTTGGCTTTTTCAGACTTTTCATAAGGGTATTAAAATGGTGTTGTCCCAAAAATTGATAAATCGCTACCGTGAACTAAAAAAAGAGACCCCTGATTGCGTTTTGCTTATGCAGGTCGGCGCTTTTCTGCAAGTGATGGCTGACGACGCACAGGTCGTTTCCAAACTCACTGGCTTGAAATTGCAGATGGGCGGTAGTGTAGACACGCCAGTGGAATTGGGCGGTTTTCCAAAATCGGGACTGGATAAATATGTTGGCAAGTTAGTTCGGGCGGGTTATTCGGTAGCGGTAGCTTTACAGGATGACACCAAAGAACGACATATCGAAGAAATGATACGAGTGCAAAAGGACATTTCCCCCAACCAGCCAAAGAGCCGAAAATAAACATGGCACGTTATGACCATTTACCGATTTACCGTGCGGCCTTTGATTTGGCTGTACATATAGAAAAAATTGTGCGCCATTTTAGTCGCTACCACAAATACAGTTTGGGCACCGAATTGCGCGAGAGTAGTCGCAGTATTTTGGAGCGTATTATTGAAGCCAATAATAGCCATAACCGTGAGCCAATTCTGCTAAAACTACGAGAAGACTTGGA
>LUTY01001934.1 GCA_001640045.1 Candidatus Thiomargarita nelsonii
TTCCGCCGCATTGCCACCGCAAGTATTGGCAGATTTAGAAAATGTCTTTAACGCACCCGTTATTGAAGCTTATGGTATGACGGAGGCCTCACATCAGATGGCAAGCAACCCCTTGCCACCGCTTTCGCGTAAACCGGGTTCAGTCGGTGTAGCGGCGGGGCCAGAAATTGCCATTATGGACGAGGCCGGCCATTTGCTCTCATCGGGGACACTCGGAGAAATTGTGATTCGTGGTGCCAATGTCACACGCGGCTACGAAAACAATCCAAAAGCTAACCAAAGTGCTTTTACCAACGGATGGTTTCGCACCGGTGATCAAGGTTATTTAGATAGCGATGGCTACCTTTTTATCACTGGTCGCCTCAAGGAAATCATCAATCGTGGCGGAGAGAAAATTTCGCCGCGTGAAGTCGATGAAATACTGATGGATCATCCGGCTGTCGCGCAGGTGGTGACTTTTGCGATGCCCCATCCTCAACTAGGTGAAGAAATCGCCGCCGCCGTCGTGTTACACGAAAACGCCACAGCTACGACAAAAGATATTCAGGCATTTGCCGCAGCGCGACTGGCTGATTTTAAGGTCCCGCGCAAGATCATAATCTTGGATGAAATCCCTAAAGGACCAACGG
>LUTY01001935.1 GCA_001640045.1 Candidatus Thiomargarita nelsonii
CTAATATATCCAAACCAGAATCCGTCGTCAAAAGTCAAACCGATAAACAAACTCGGATTGCGAATATAAAACTTGTGAATAGAAAGCATAAATATCTCAGAGTCGTTATTCGATACAGGGATGTTTGGAATAGACTACTGGGAGCAAGAAATTACATTCTAACTTTTTATGGTGCAAACTCTCCAATGATGGGAGAAAAAATCTATGTCTCAAATCATCAATGAACTTCAAATAATCAGGATTGAACGTGATAAACAACTTGATCTGTTCATCGCACATATAAAGGAAATAACTAATCCCTTAGAAACGGAAGTCGCACCGTTGTTCGATGGAAACATCCTTTTTAAAGTGGATTCTGTCACGGGTGAGTTGGTGCAAATATTTATTTACGATTTTTCTATCGTTCGTCGTAAACTATTAATGAATTTGGTTTTTGTTTACACAACCCTCAAAAACTGGCTATCGTGGCTGGTTTTAACGTGGGACAACATACCAAAATCTTGGCACATTCATAAAATAAAGGTGAAATATGTTATCAATCAATTTACGAGCCGATATTGAAAACCGTTTCATAAATGTTGTTCAAGAGAACTACAATGGAAACTGGCAAAATGCAATCGCCTCTTTCT
>LUTY01001945.1 GCA_001640045.1 Candidatus Thiomargarita nelsonii
AAGATTATATTTTGGATTATATTTAACATCAAAAAATCGTATCCAAAGCCTTTTCGTACCCAAGAGCCGTTGAGCACCGTTGTAACGTCCTTGCGGGGGAACTGGAATATTCTTCATTATCCCAAACAAGTGTGCCAAGGTGACAACCATCGACCATGTATCCTTGATAGCCGCTATTGGACTCATTATCCACACATTCTTAAGAAAGGGAAAGACGACGCTTCTGAAGTTAAAAAGGATGAAAAGTGCAAAAATGCTCATCCAAGTAATCCCCACGATGGCATGGGTTAACACCAGATTCTCGTTGCCACCAAATAGCCCTTGCATAAACTCAGGCCAAAAAACCGGCATTACCCGCACAAAGTCGCCTGAGATAATGCCAAAGCCGCTGAGAATCAGCAGTAGCCAGCAGATAGCATTAAACCAATGGAGGCGGATGGTTTTCTTATCGCGCACATGGACCATGGTATCATTCATGATTATTTCCCCTCATGATTTTCTTCGTTGACTTCGTTACGCCGGCCTATCATTTTCATCACGCCAGCACCGAGGAATGTCAGTACCATAGCGCCAATGCCGATAGCACCGACCGGATTGACCACATTTTCCATCACTTGACCAGAGATATGACGCTCATGCAGTTTAGGCATGACTTCATCTGGTATCGCCTCACCTGCCGTGAAATAATAATGATTAGGCCCAATATTGACCTCATCGGTGGTCAATTTCACCCATTCTTTTTCTTTTTCTTTCAACAAGCGTGAGACTTCGGAGTCTGGATCATTCATATCACCAAAAATGAGGGCACGACCCACACATGTATCGACACAAGCAGGCTCTAGCCCTTGATCAATACGCGGTTGACAGAAAGTACACTTACTAATGGTATTCGTTTCTGGATTGAGCCAACGCGCATCATAAGGACAAGCAGGTACACAAAGTTCACAGCCCGAGCAAATGGCATCATCTTGCAAAACAAGACCATCTGCCCGCTTGTAGGCAGCACCAGAGGGACAAGCCTCAATACAGGGCGCATCATCGCAATGTTGACAGCGACCCGGGAATAGCATAACCTGCGGCGATCCGTCGGCTTTCTCCAGTTCTACTTGTTTTACCCAGTCACGGGAATAACCCATCGGTGTTTCCCACTCCGCTCGACAGGCGACGACACAAGCTTTGCAGTCTATACAGCGCACTGTATCGGCAAGCATGACATATTTTTTAACCATCTGAAAATTCTCCTTATGCTTTTGCGACCTTGACGAGAGACTGACCCATACTGGTAGAGCCGACACGCGGATCTTCTGCTTGGGAGGCTAAGTTACAATCCGAGGCACCCTGATTATAGGCTGTCGTCATGCGCGGGTCGAAATGTCCAAAGCCATGCACCATAAACACGCTATCTTTGCGGATACGTGGCGTGACTTTGGCCTTAATCTCTTCAGTACGTCCCTTACGATCGGTGACTTTGACCCGTTCTCCATGTTGAATGCCGCGCTTTTTGGCAGCATCTGGATGGATCCACAATTCGTTCTCCCGCATGAACTCAGCAGTCCAGATATTATCCTGAGTACGAGCGTGAGTATGGAAACCAATGCGACCAAAAGTAAAGTGAAATTCATCCTCATTGGGACGCACCTGTTCCTCATAATCTAAAGCATCATCAAAGCCCATCATTTTGAGTGGCGATGGAATCAGTTCTGCCTTACCACTGGGCGTTGGGAATTGAGACATCTGCCCATGTTCGCCGGGGAAGTTTTTCTTATCATCGCGGGCTACCTTAATAATACCTTTCTCTTCGATTTCCGCCAGCGACGATCCGACATTTTTGAGCCGAGCATCAAGTAACTCTTCAATCGAATCATGGGGGAAATAGGCACCCAAACCAACGCGATCCGCAATTTGTTTACAGATATCCCAAGAACCGCGAGTCTCATGCAAAGGTTTCATGGCTGGCATACGCACCGCAACATAACCTTCTCGTGCGCCACCGATCTGCAAGTCGTCATAACGTTCTAGGTAGCTCGCCTCTGGCAAGAGAATATCGGCGTACATATTCATCTCGTTGGGTATCACGTCAGCCGCCACATAAAAATCAAGATTCATCAATGCTTTACGAATAACGTCGTAATTAGTGCTGTTCAGAAAGCCGTTACCGCCGGCGGTGAGTAGCATCTTGATGGGATAAGGCTTTTGATCGGCCATGGCTTCCCACATTTTGTTGGTCAATCCATACTGGGCATTGGCAATCGGCCAGCGTCCCGGTACGCCAGCACCATCGGCGCGGTGGAATTTACCATGTTCGTCAGCAATATGCTCAAGTGGTACGTTTGGAATAGCGTAGTTGAAGTCACCGCCAGTATCAAGACGCTTAGCAATATGAGCATGTTCAAATTCTGGTAGCTCAGGTTCAGGCACCTTGAACACAATGGGACTAAAAATACCGCCTTTGCGATCCCATACTCCAAATAGGGTGTTGAGAATAGTGATAGATAAACCGGTGCCTAAGTCATTGGAGGAACGGGTCAGACGGCGAGGGGCGTAGACGAACACTGATGGTGCCTTAGCCGCCATTTCTCGCGCAATACGGCGGATGGTATCGGCGGAAATTTCCGTAATGGGCGCTGCCCATTCTGGGGTGTATTTTTGTACCCGCTGTTTGAGTTCATCAAAGCCAATGGTTTGTTCAGCAACAAATTTCTTATTATAAAGTTCTTCGTTGACGACAACATGGATCATCGCTAACAGAAAAGCATGATCAGTCAGCGGACGGATGGCATAGTATTCATCCGCTTTAGAGGCGGTGATGCTATAGCGTGGATCGCAATAGACGACTTTTGCGCCGTTGGCAACGCCGTTCACCCAGCCAAAATATAATCCAAATCCAATAAGTATTACTCCTGCAATTGTGGAAATAGATTTCATCATTTTTTCATTGACGAATCTTTTACCCCAATGTAGCAATACAGACAAGGTTAAAAACCATAATACGACTCCAATTATTATTGTTAGACTATTCA
>LUTY01001937.1 GCA_001640045.1 Candidatus Thiomargarita nelsonii
TTGGTTTTACTAGCAAATATTGTACCACAAATTTTAAATCAAAATTAGAATTGCTGGCGTTTTTGAGCCTGTGTTGACTAATTTAATACTATCTGATATTATGCCACATTATTTCATACGGAGTCGGCATTTATGGTTAAGTTAGTCAAAATAGGTGAAGCTGCGACAGCTTTAGGAGTAACTACTCAAACTTTAAGGAAATGGGAAGAAGATGGACAATTACTCCCAGATAGAAAAACAGCTGGAGGAACTCGATACTATAACTTGGAAAGATTATTAGGTTCTAATAAACCATCGAATATTGATTTGACTATAGGTTATGCAAGAGTTTCTAGTCACGATCAAAAAGATGAGCTCAACAAACAAATTGAAATGTTATCGCTCTTTTGCGCAAAAAATGGATGGCAACATGAAATTATAAAAGACTTTGGTTCTGGAATGGATTACAACAAAAAAGGTCTTCGTAGATTATTATACTTCATTTTAGAAGCTAAAATAAGAAGATTAGTTTTGACTCATAAAGATAGATTGTTACGTTTTGGCTCTGAATTAGTTTTTGTCTTATGTGAAGCCCGACAAATAGAAGTGGTTATTATTAATCAAGGTGATGTTGTTTTTTTGAATAAAA
>LUTY01001938.1 GCA_001640045.1 Candidatus Thiomargarita nelsonii
AACTAAATTCATAACCGTTTTGTTCTAACTGTTCGCGTAAGAGATGATGATTCTCGATAATGCCATTATGTACAATCGCAATCGTGTTTTTGGAAAAATGAGGATGGGCATTTTCTTGACTTGGCTTGCCATGTGTTGCCCAGCGCGTATGGGCAATACCAATCTGAGAAGATAAGGCACTGTCATTTAGTTTAGCTTCTAATTCAGCGACTTTACCAGTGACGCGCTGGCGTTCTAATTGCTTGCTTGAGTCATTAATAATAGCCACGCCTGCTGAATCGTAGCCACGATATTCGAGACGTTTTAAACCTTCAATGAGAATAGGCACGACGTCGCGTTTTGCTATTGCACCGATGATTCCACACATATTGTTGCTCCTTTTGGTTTTCAGTTAACTTTTTTTCGACGCTCTGCGTCGGGTTCATTAGAGTCGAGCATTTTATAACCTTTTCCTAATTCCTTCGATAAACACTCGAAAACTGTTTGATCTTTTATTCGTCAAATCCAAATGTGGTCCGATGTTTCTGGAACCCGCCACTTTTTGATACTTATCGTTTGTTAAATGTTTTAATTCTTTTGAGGGATAGTCTAAATAATCAGGTGAACGGTATTTTTGACTACCTTGA
>LUTY01001939.1 GCA_001640045.1 Candidatus Thiomargarita nelsonii
GATTATAGGGTTGTTGATAAACCCAACGAAACCTGTTGGGGCGTTGTACATACATTAAACCCTGCGACTTTTCTAATACATCTCCATTCTCATCGTAAATCACTTGTTCAAATTGCGCGTATAAAGTATGCATGTCATGTAAGAAATGCTCCAACGCCTCATGGGCATAAAGCCAGTTGGGTAAACAGCATAAGACAATAAATAAGCAATATCGTTTCATCCTTACGCTTTCCATTTGATATTACAACCAATGCTAGGCTTTTGATCCGGGTTCACGGCTTGTCCTGTTAATATCGCATCTAAAGCAGCGCGAATATCCTTGCCAGTGACTGGCGTATTATTCTTAGGTCTCGCATCATCCAACTGTCCACGATAGACACACTTTAAATCTTTATCAAAGATATAAAAATCAGGTGTGCAAGCCGCTTGGTAGGCTTTGGCAACTTCTTGGGTTTCATCATACAAGTAGGGGATCGAGCCGCCCAATTGTTGCGCGACTATTTTCATTTTTTCAGGTGAATCTTCAGGATAATTGACAACATCATTGGCACTTATCGCAATAAAGGAAACGCCTTTTGCTTGGTAATCATTGGCAAGTTTCACTAATTCACCTTGCACATGTTTAA
>LUTY01001940.1 GCA_001640045.1 Candidatus Thiomargarita nelsonii
GGTGCTAATGCCTTCTGACAATTTGTCAACATAAAATTTAACCGGCTCATCATATCCCGGCATTTTATTTTTTATTTCTGCTTGTAAATCAGCAGGTAATAAATCAAACTCCAATAATGCCTGAGGGTGGATACCAATACTGCTATTAATAATGAATTCCAAACGCGCTAAGCCAATCCCAGCGTTAGGCATCATGGAAAAATCAAAGGCGCGGGTGGGATTGCCAATATTCATCATGACTTTAACGTCTAAGTCTGGCATTTTCCCGGTATTCATTTTTTGATGTTCAAAATCGAGATTGCCCTCATAAACGTGTCCAATTTCACCCTCAGCACAGGAAACGGTGACTGCTTGATTATTAGCAATGGTTTCAGTCGCATTACCACAACCAACCACAGCGGGTACGCCTAATTCACGCGCAATAATCGCGGCATGACAAGTACGCCCACCGCGATTGGTTACAATCGCACTGGCGCGTTTCATCACCGGTTCCCAATCAGGATCGGTCATGTCAGTTACTAAAACATCACCCGCTTGGACTGAATCCATTTGACTGATGTTCTTCAATACTTTCGCTTGCCCACTGCCAATTTTTTGCCCAATCGCACGTCCTTCACTTAAAATAT
>LUTY01001941.1 GCA_001640045.1 Candidatus Thiomargarita nelsonii
AAAAAGCTTTAATAACAGGCATTACCGGACAAGATGGCGGTTACTTAGCAGAATTTTTGCTAGAAAAAGCTTATGAAGTACATGGCATCAAACGCCGTGCCTCATCCTTTAACACCAATCGCATTGACCACCTCTATCAAGATCCGCATGAAAAAGAGCGCAACTTTATCCTGCACTATGGTGATCTGACAGATTCCACCAATCTAATTCGTATCATCCAACAAGTGCAACCTGACGAAATTTACAATTTGGCGGCGCAAAGCCATGTCGCCGTCTCCTTTGAAACACCAGAATATACGGCTAATGCCGACGCATTGGGCACTCTCCGCATCCTTGAAGCCATCCGTATCCTTGGATTAGAAAAGAAAACCCGTTTTTATCAAGCATCGACTTCCGAATTGTTTGGCAAAGTGCAAGAAATTCCACAAAAGGAAACCACCCCTTTTTATCCGCGCTCGCCCTATGCCGCCGCTAAATTATATGCCTATTGGATTACTGTTAACTATCGAGAAGCTTATGGTATCTATGGATGTAATGGCATACTTTTTAATCACGAAAGTGCCCATCGAGGGGAGACTTTTGTTACCCGTAAAATCACCCGTGCCCTGGCACGTATCAAACTTGGC
>LUTY01001942.1 GCA_001640045.1 Candidatus Thiomargarita nelsonii
TGAAGAAAAAAATGGCGTAACAATTTATGATGTAGGAAAATCTAAAAAACGTTCCAATCGAATATTTAAAACAACTAAAGAAATCTTAGAAAAAGCAATTGAGCTTGATAGTGATATTTATCATTTTCATGATCCAGAGCTAATTCCTATAGGTTTGAAACTAAAAAAACTTGGGAAGAAAGTAATTTATGATATCCATGAAGATGTTGAAGAAGATATATTATCTAAAGATTGGATTCCTCTTATTTTTAGAAAAATAGTTTCATTGTTATTTGCACGATACGAGAAGTTTGCTATTGAAAAATTTGATGCGATAATTACTGCGACTCCTTATATAAAAGAAAAATTATTAAAAATAAACAAAAATTCACAAAACATAAATAATTTCCCAATTTTAGGTGAATTATCAAATCAAACGGCTTGGAAACAAAAGAAAAATGAAGTTTGTTATGTAGGTGGTATTAGCAGACTTAGAGGCATTAAAGAGATTGTGAATGCTATTTCTAAAGTTAATAATACTAATGTTCGCTTAAAATTAGCTGGATTATTTTCTCCCCAAAAATTTGAACAAGAAATATCTAAAGAGGATGGTTGGGATCGAGTTGATTTTTTAGGCTGGTTAGATC
>LUTY01001943.1 GCA_001640045.1 Candidatus Thiomargarita nelsonii
AGATTTATTATTTGATTGTGTTGAGGAAGATCCTTCACATCGCCCCAGTTCGGCAGAATTGCTGAGCCAGTTAGAGGCGATAGAAGCGAGCCAAGAAGGCGATCTCTTTGAATTCGAGATTGTCACGGTCAACGCCAAGGGAAAAATCACCGAACGCATCAGAAAAGAAGCCCGCTACCAGACGGAAAAGTTGGGCAAGGGTGTGGAGTTGGAAATGGTTTCTATTCCGGGGGGGACATTTGTGATGGGCTCGCCTGAAACGGAGAAGGGGCGAAGCTCGGATGAAGGCCCACAACACGAAGTGACGGTAGAACCCTTTTATATGGGCAAATATCCAGTGACTCAGGCGCAGTGGGAAGCGGTGATGGGTAATAATCCTTCTAGGTTTAAAGGGAAAAATCGTCCGGTCGAAAAGGTTTCATGGAATAAGGCGGTAGAATTTTGTAAGCGATTGTCTGAGATGACAGGTAAAACTTATCGCTTGCCGAGTGAGGGACAATGGGAATATGCCTGTCGGGCGGGTACGACGACTCCTTTTTATTTTGGGAATACAATAACGACTGATTTAGCTAACTATTATGGTGATTCTACCTACGCCGAAGGGCCGAAGGGTGTTTATCGTGAAA
>LUTY01001944.1 GCA_001640045.1 Candidatus Thiomargarita nelsonii
TGATTTTAGTCTGAAATCCACTGATTGTGTACTAAATAACGGTGAAACGGCGTTTGTTGATGCAAGGACTACAGGAATATTTAAGATAAGGATAGGAAATGTGAAAATGGATATTATCACCCATTTTGAAGCAACTGTGACAGCCCAGGATAGTACTGTCCTTCTATCAGGTACCGTTGACAAAACAATCAAAGGGGAGTACGACTTACTCAAAACCGAGTTAGTAGATGGCACGATTACCAACAACACTCATTGGACAGCGAATAAAAGATCTCTCCCCATAGAAGGTTTGTTTGCCCTCGATGAAATCTTTGACAACGTGACTTTTGTGCCTGATGTGCCTGAGGTTGGTGACATCTCTTTTCCAGATGGCGTGGTTGGACACTCCTACCGTTTTACCATCGAGCCGAATTCGGGTACGCCTCCCTACCAGTTCAGCTTGATTTCGGGTTCTCTGCCAGACGGGTTGACGCTGAATGGTGAAAGTGGACTCATTCAAGGTACGCCTTCGGAAAGAGGTTCGGCACAATTGACTGTGCAGGTGACTGATGCCACAGGCGATGTGGTTGAGATTAAAGGTGTGCTCAATGTGTTTGGTGTTTTAACCGTTGGTACACATGCCAG
>LUTY01001954.1 GCA_001640045.1 Candidatus Thiomargarita nelsonii
GTTTAAATTCGACATAATCTGGCTTAGTTTTTAGCCAAGGTTCCAAATTTTTATCTAAATAATAACAATGTGGGCACCCATACCAAAAGAACTCCAGCACTTCAACTTTGTCTGGATTGTTGGTTGCTTGTGGGGAGTTCAGCAGCTCATATTTGCCTACATAAGGCTCATTGGCATGCGCCAAGTGAGTAAGAAATAAACTGCTTGCGGTTATGCAAACCACTATTAACCATGCCGTTCTAGCTAACTTCATAAGTTATTGTCTCCTTAATTTTCGGAAATATCTTGGACTCCTTTGTAGGAGTCCAAAATTTATTTTTGGCGAGTCTAAAAAGCCCTAATACAAACCCTGCATATAATCCGCCACCGCCTCCATTTGGTCATCGGACATTTTTGAGGCAACATCACGCCATTACCTTCGGGCTTGCGGGCACTACTTTTATAATCCATCAATTGCTTTTTGCTATATCCCACTTTTTGTCCGTTGACAGAGGGATATTTAGCGGCAGGATTACCCTTGCCTTGTGGACCATGACAGGCTATACAGGCTGGTAAACCGGTTTCTTTATTGCCACCACGATAAATTTTTTCTCCCAATGCGACCAATTCTTCACTCGCTTCACCGGTTTTCGTGGTTTGGCTCGCAAAATAGGCGGCTATGTCAAGCATGTCTTGTGTACCGAGCGGCTTTGCTTGAGCTGTCATCAGCGGATCTTGACGGGCATCCGATTGGAAATTTTTAAGTTGTTGGACAATAACGCTACTATGTTGCCCAGCAAGACTAGGCCATAACGGATTAGAGCTATTACCATCAGCACCGTGACAAGCCGCACAACTTTCGGATTTGGTTTTACCATCCGCCGCATCGCCCGTTAAATCGGTATTTGTCGCGTAAGCTGTTGAACTACCTAAGGCAAAAATACACAAACTGAGTATTAGTTTTTTCATTCTGTTATCCCTTGAATAACAAATATTTAAAAGTTTGTTTTAAAACAGAGTTTTTTATCATCCACAAAAATCAGACAAATATTATATCGTAAGAGCAAGCTCGGTTGAAAGTGGTGTTTGTTCAAACTTCTGGATAGTTTTCTCAGGAGTGCAAGGCGTACCTTGCACTGAGAAAAACGTCTCTATTGACTGAGCCACTTATTGATACCCGCAAGATCATCAATATTAATTAAACCAGCCGCCTGTTTTAGCCGCAAACTGTTAAGCACGTAATCGTAGCGGACACGCGAATAATTACGTTGGGCTGAGAGTAAGTCACGTTGGGCATTAACAACATCAACTGATGTTCGTGTACCTAGTTCAAATCCCGTTTGTACGGCTTTTAATGCCGTTTCGGTTGAAATTAAGGCTTGTTTAAGGGCTTTCACTCGACTGATATTGGATAGCAAAGTCAAATAAGCTTGACGGGTTTGTAATTAGATGGCACAGCGTTGTTGCTCTAATCTATCCAATGCTTGAACATAGCGTAGTTGCACTACTTTAATGCGAGAACGTATCGCTCCCCCTTCATACAAAAAGTAATTTAATTGTATGCCCACGCTATTATTCGTTGTCAAAGAGCCAGGTGCATTATCATCGCCTCTGAGAACATCGCTATAGCTGTAGTTGCCTACCAAATCAATAGTGGGCAAGTTGGCAGCGCGTTGTTTTTCAATTTCCTGACGTGCCTCTTCTACTGCATATTGCGTTGCCAGCATTTCTGGGTTTTGTTCTAGCGCTATCGATGTCCAAGCATCAATGTCTGCTGGGTTGGGACCAAGTAAGGGCGTATTTTCATCTAAAGCCGCTAACACACGATGGTAGCTACCAGTGATTTCGCGCAGCGCTTCTTGTGCATTATCCAGATCATTTTGCGCTAAAATTTCATCTGCCACCGCTAAATCGTAGCCGGCTCGGGCTTCTTCGACATCCGTGATGGCAATCAGTCCCACTTCAAAACGTTGTTGAGCTTCATCCAATTGCCGTTTAAAGGCTTGTTTAGCACTTTGTGCAAATTTTAAATTGTCATTGGCAGCGAGTACCTCAAAATAACAGCTTGAGAGTCGCTCTATTAAGTTTTGTCTTGCACTTTCATAAGTGGCTTCTGCCTGTTGAATTTGACTGTCAACTTGTTCAAGTTGAATTTTTAAGTCACGTCGATATAGGGCATAACTGAGGGAGACATTGTAGCCGATACTGGTGTTTTCTAGATCATTGCCACTCATCCAATTTTCAGTGCGCCAATTTTCGGTCGCGTCACCACTCAATGTCAGTTGCGGCAAGAGCGGCGCACGCGCTTGTAACTTTTTTTCCAAGGTGGCTAAGCGCTCTTGATTTGCAATTTTCAGTTGGGGATCATTTTGTTGAGCTAAATGATAAAGCTCTAACAGGGTTTCTGCTTGAATTGGCTGAACAAAAAAGCCGGCTATAAACCATAAAAAAAATATTGTTTTGTGCATAAGATATTCAATTTAGAGGAGTCCAAGATTTATCTTGGACGTCCAAACTAAAGTTTGGACTCCTATTTCAAGGTCAAAATGGCAATTTTAATGTACTATCTATTGCCAAAAACTGTTGACGGAATTGATCAGCAATGGCATCGAGTGCCGCTTGGTTGTCCGCTTCAAAACGAATGACTAAAGAAGGTGTCGTATTAGATGCGCGTACTAATCCCCATCCCTCTTTAAAATCCGCCCGTATTCCGTCAATCGTGGCAATTTCCGCCCCTTCAAACTGAAAACTGTTGCGGATTTTGTCCATCAATTCATAATGTTCACCAAATTCTGCCATTTCTAGCTTTAATTCGGGTGTGTTGACGGCGTCAGGTAGAGCAGCAAAGACTTTTTCGGGGAGGCGTGCGTCTTTAGTAATACTCGGTAGTTCCCCCAGCCCGTCCTTATTGTGTCCAAGACATCCTCGACCAATTTCATTTTCTTTTTAGGCGTATTGGCGATCGATAAGTCTATTCCGGCGGTGCGCTTCCCCGTGTTATCGGTTGTTACTCTTCGCACACCGTACAACG
>LUTY01001946.1 GCA_001640045.1 Candidatus Thiomargarita nelsonii
TCTCTCATCAGGATTCATCTGGGCAGAATTGAATGATCAAGTGACCCGCTGGATTGAACGTATCAACGATTATGGCATTACTAAATGGATATTATACCTTTCAGCACTGGAAGAAGGCGAGCGGTTGAATTTGGAACGGATTCAACAAGCACTACAGGAAAATGAAGGAAAACAGGTGAGCCTTGAGAAAATTCAAGAAGTGCTGATCAAACTGTCTCGTGGTGATCTGCTTCAATATATGGAACTCGGTCGCTGGTTTAAAAAAGTGGAGGATCCGATTTTATTAGAATTTTTGAAGGTTTGGGGACGGATCGAAGTCCAAGGGCAAGATCAGGGCCAAGTTCGAGACGATTTACGGCAAAAATATGATCATATCAAACGGAAATTTTCAGAACTCATGGGTTATTTGGCAGAAGTATATATGGCGCAAATACTGCTCAACGCGCAGCGGAAAAAGTTGCCAGGTCAATATTTTCATCAGGATAGCGAGATCAAAGTGCCTAAATTTACCTATCTGAGGCTCAGAGAAAAATTGGGCATCGGAAAAGATAGGGAAATTGATCTTCACGGTGCCGCCGGTATTGAACATTGGGTGGCAGAAAGTAAATGGTGGAGAGATCGAAC
>LUTY01001947.1 GCA_001640045.1 Candidatus Thiomargarita nelsonii
CTAGCAGTATAAATCCCGACACGGGTGAACCCTATCGTTTAAACTTTCCCCCGCTCTGCCCTTGAGCATTTCATCTAAACTGGAACAAGAGAGCCTGCGATAAACCTCTTTAGCGAGACTGACACAATCTAGTCCCAGCGTGTAGCATTAGGTGGCTGTGTAAAAATTCAAGGTGTTCGTTATCGGGTGTTATTTCGTGTGGCATAAATTTGTGAAGTCAAGGTGTGGATATTGTGTTATATTTTTAGTATCTATAGTTTTCCATAAAAATCCGTTGGGCCAAACTGCCCGAGGTTTGGCAAACCTCTGAGGTTTTTGGCCAAAATATTTATCTGGAATACTATAGTACAAAGGATTAACGGAATAAACGGATTTTTTTCGGGGGGATCTCATTCCTGGTCCAACCATCATTCCGGCACCTTGACTGAATTCTATTCCATAACAATAATCCGTTTATTTCGTTAATCCGTTGTACTAGATTTGCGATTTAAAAAATCCTAGATCGATAAGAAATAGGATTTTTAGATTGCTACTCATCAAATGGTATCGTTTAAAATTTACGGCCAGAACTGCTCACACCTCATTTCTGCTCTCCTGCATTAGGTGATTTCAAAAATCTGTTTT
>LUTY01001948.1 GCA_001640045.1 Candidatus Thiomargarita nelsonii
AAATTGAGTCTTGCCCCTCCTGCTAGATTAAGCGAGAGCCAATAGATATTGTCGCGTTCTGCCGGAGAAGGTCTATAAACTAGACTTGGAATATGCAATTTAAAGTCTGAAGAGAGAGTAGCCGATTCACAATTTTCCGCCTTATTCTTAAGGCTGTAATTGCTAACCTTAAACTGTAAGTTCTCCCCTATCAGTGCTAAATCTGCCTGGAATACCAGAGGTTTTTCTCTTGGAGAAGGGATATAAACGAGGTTTGGAATATGTACTTTCATATCGGAAGAAAGGGTGGCAAGTTCACAACTGCCAACAGGATTGATTCTAACAACAAAATTTCGTCCACCTGCCAAACTAAAAGAGACCTCTTGACCAACATTACCCGATAAATTTATTCGCAGTGTATTAGGATCTTCAAACGCTATATCCACGGTCATATCAGCATAAAAACTGTAATTGATTTGACCTAAATCAGGAAAATCAGAGGTGGGCGGGACATAAACCGCAAATGCTGATGTATTTGGTGAAATTTCTATCACTTCACCCTTAGCTTGAACGGTGAATAAAGGCACACCCACGCTTTTAGTTTTAAAATGCCATTTCAGCGTCTCTGTCTCCGAACCTTTTT
>LUTY01001949.1 GCA_001640045.1 Candidatus Thiomargarita nelsonii
GTCACAATGATCGCGCCATCAATCAGCATCCCAGAGGCTAAAATCAAGCTGAACAAACCAAGCTCAGATAAACCCAATACAACGATTGCGCCGACAAAGACGATTTTAAGGCGGCGATATTTTTCTGCGATGATGATGAAAGGCACCATAGCAATGATTGAGGCAATCAGTACAGATACATAAACTTGCCAATGATGAGCCGCATCAAGTTGGGTGTTGACTAAAGCGATAGGCAACACGACAAACAGTGATGTCAGTAGCAAATGTAGCACTAAAATGCCAATATTCAAGCGTAACAGTTGGCCATCTTGCAACACGCTTTTAAACTGCACTGGCTCTCGCTGAAAATTATAATTCAAGGGCTGTGGGACCCTAAAGTGCAATATGATAATCCCAGTTAAAGCAAACACCGCCGTGAGCCAAAAAATGCCCGGTACATCTATCCAGCGATATAATAAGGGACCAGCAATCAGTGCAAAAATAAATGAGGCGCCAATACTCATACCCAATATTGCCATTGCTTTGGTACGATGCTCTTCTCGACTCAAGTCCGCCGTCAGCGCTAACAGGAGATCGTATCGGCGGGCCGCAGGGTTTTTCTCAGATGTTGTTCAGGGCTAGA
>LUTY01001950.1 GCA_001640045.1 Candidatus Thiomargarita nelsonii
ATGTTGGAAATAATTCGCTGTTTACTGACATCATCCATCTCATTGTCTGGCCATAAAATGGCACCGGGCGCGATAGCATTCACACGCACATTTGGCCCCAATTCTCGCGCCAATGCTTTGGTTAACATGACTAAGCCCGCTTTCGTCGTACTATAAACAGGATGATTTTTCAAAGGGCGCTCCGCATGGATGTCTACTAAATTAATAATGCAACCATGGCGCTTGCTTAAATGCGGTGCGGCGGCTTGGGATAAAAAAAAGGGAGCTTTAAGATTACTATCAAATAAATCGTCCCATTCTTTTTCTCCTACTTTTCCTATCGGTGTCGGATAAAAACTGGAAGCGTTATTGATTAAAACATCTAAGCGTCCATAATGATCTATAATTTGCCGTACCATACTCATCAATTTGCCCGTATGCCCTAAATCGGCTTGCAACAACAGCACAGACTCTGAGCGTTGATTATTCAATTCGGCTTGCAAAGCGTGTGCTGCCGTTTCGGAGTGGCGATAGTGCAACACCAGATTCATACCCACTGCATGTAACTGACGTGCGATGGCAGCACCCACTCGCTTGACTCCGCCAGTAATAAATGCCACCTTATGAGCTAAGTCCTTATCCA
>LUTY01001951.1 GCA_001640045.1 Candidatus Thiomargarita nelsonii
CTAATAGCAACTGTCACCCTATTGACAGCTTGCACCCATAGACCCATACCCGTCGCCACGTCTTATGCAACGACGGCGCAACAAAAAATGCAGGCTGCACACCATTGGAATGTTTTGGCTTATGATGTTGCTAAACGACTGAAGAAGAGTGTCGATCTGACATTTTCCAATGTAGTCGATAAACCGCCTTTAGTGATTAACATCACTGATGAGCAAGAAAAAAAACCTTTTGGTAAAGCATTTTCCAATCTGCTCACCACAAAATTGGTACAACAAGGGATGATTGTTTTAACCGGCGATACTGAATACGCTGGCGATAATCTCGTTATTGATTATGACATGCAGGTCATTTACCATAAAGATCGCCGTAGAACTTATTGGCCACCTGGACTGCTGACTGCTTTAACAGGTGGCGTGTTTTTGGTGAAACAAGCGATAGACAATTGGCAACACCCAGGATTGGCAGCCATTCCTTTTGTCATTGCTGGAGACATCAAATCCGCTAGAAGCTACCAATACCCAGGTGAAACCAATACAGAAGTCCTGATCACCACCTTAGTCACAAAGAATCAACAATACATTTTTGGTGATTCTCGCATTTACTATATCAATGATGGCGATT